>JBGCDC010000168.1:0-4535 GCA_045105055.1 Phycisphaeraceae bacterium
GTGTCGCGGATGGTCATGTTTAATCGGTACTTCAAGGGCGGGGACCTGCCGTTCAACGATGTGTTTATCCATGCGATGATTCAGGATGGGCACGGCCAGAAGATGAGTAAGTCGCTGGGTAACGGCGTGGACCCGATGGACATCATCCACAGCCATGGCGCGGATGCGATGCGCTACACGCTCACCAAGATGACCACGCAGACGCAGGATGTGCGTCTGCCGGTGGACATGGTGGCCCCGGGAAGTGGGGAGACGTTTACGCCGGTCTATGTCACGGGTCCCAATGGCGTGAAGGTCGCGGCACCGATCCAAGAACACAACGGCGAGAAAATGGTGTCGAGCTACGGCATCGCGTCCGGCAAAGAGAAAGCTACCGACGAGATACCCGCCGCGCGAAACACATCGGAGAAATTCGATGAGGGGCAGAAGTTTGCGAACAAGTTGTGGAACGCGTTCCGTTTTGCGTTTGCAAGCCTTGGTGAGCTTGGCGATGCGGATGAAGATTTCAAACTCGCACAAGACAACGCGACGCTGGCGGATCGATGGATCCTTGATCGACTCGGTAAGACCATCGAAGCGGTGGATAAGGCGATTGAGAACTACGCGTTCGCCGAATATGCAACGGCGGTGTACGACTTTGTTTGGCGAGACTTGTGCGACTGGTATATCGAGATTGTGAAGCGTTCGCTGAGTGATACGCCGAGCCAGCAGCGCGTCCTCGTGACGTGTTTGGATGCGTCGCTTCGTTTGTTGCATCCGGTGATGCCTTTCATCACCGAGCGTTTGTGGAAAGCACTTAACGAACAGGTGCCGACGGCCTGGCGTGGGGTGCAGGGGCTGGCGCTTGAGCCAAGCGATATGTTGATTTCAGCGGCTTGGCCCAAGGCGGGTGTGTCGCTGATGGATGGCTCGGCGGAGGCGGGCTTTGAGAAGCTCCGCTCGATCGTGGACGCGGTACGCAACGCACGGAACGCTTACAAGATTCCGCCCAAGCAAGAAGTCGAGGCGACGACCACGGCGCCTGGCCCGGTGTCACAGCTCATCTATGAGACGCGCTATCTCACCGGCCCGTTGACCAACTGCATCGGCCGAGGCGTTGGCCCGAGCATCGAACGGCCTGCGGGTTCTGCGGCGGTGCTCATCGGTGACGTGACGGTCTACCTACACGATGTTGTCGATGCCGAAACCGAAAAAGCCCGGCTCGAAAAACTACTGACGGATAAGCAGCGACAGGTCAAGACCTTCGAGGGTCGGCTCAGCAACGATAAATACGTCAACAATGCACCGGCCCACTTGGTCCAAGAAACCCGGGATCAGCACGCCGCAGCGGTGAAAGAACTTGAGCAGGTGCAATCCCAGCTAGCGGCCTATACAGAGGCTTCTTAAGCGAGTTATCGCCCTTACTAGCATTTTTTTGGTGTAATCGATTCTTGTAATCGGGGCACTGCTTAAGAAATTGACACATCAGTGCGATAGCAGCTTTAGGTCTAACCCCTAAGGCAACTGATGCGCAGAAGTAAGAAACAATCCACAGCACTGTCAACGACAGACCGGCATGTCGGCACCTGGCTTATTCAACGCTGGCCGAAGGTGACGGCGTTGATTGTGTTGTTGCTCGGTTTGTTCGCAACGTTGGTGGTCGATCGCATCGAGCTTAATAATGCGGAGCGTCGAGATGCGCAGCACTTTGACCAACTCGTCGAGCGTTTGCAGGCCGAGGTTGCTCGGCGTGTCATCGTCTATCGATATGGCCTGATGGGTACACGCGGTGTTTTTGCTGCGAGTGACTACGTGGATCGAGAAGAGTTCATTGACTTAGTCGAAGCGCGTCGTATTGATTTAGAGTTTCCCGGCGCGGTAGGGATCGGGTATATCGAGCGTGTGTTGGATGAGCCCGCCGCGGTGTCGCTGTTTGTTGAGAAGGCCAGACGCGAAGGGATGGCGGATTTTTCGATTACCGTGCCTCCCGGCGCTGGGCCATTGGCTGGCGCGGCGACGGATGATCGATACATCATCAAGTACATCGAGCCTGTGGCTGCAAACCGCAGCGCGGTCGGGTTGGATATCGGTTCGCACCCGGTTCGCCGAAAGGCGGCGGAGCGAGCGATGCGCAGTGGCGAGGCGACGCTCACCGGAATCATCCAATTGGTACAGGATGAAATGAAGGTTGCGGGCTTCTTGTATCTATTGCCGCACTATGCGGAGGACATGCCTATCGAGACTGAGCAGCAGCGCATTGACGCGCTGCTGGGCTGGGTCTACATGCCGCTGCTTGGCCCCAAGGTGTTTGAAGGTGCCACCGAAGAGGCGGCGTTTGGCGAGCTAGATTTCGAGGTGTTTGATGGTAAGTCGCTTGAACTCGAGCGTATGATTTTCGATGCGGATGGTCATCGTCTTGAGATGGCTGAGGCGGGTTTTTCCGCGGAAACGAATGAAAGCCGTACGTTCTATACGACACGCGAGATCGAGATGGGCGGACGGATTTGGACGCTCACGATTAGCTCGACGGCTTCGTTTCAATACGTCACGCGCACGCCGATCTGGATGGTCGGCTTAGGCGGCTTCGCGCTGAGCCTGTTGCTGTCGCTGGTGGTGTATTTGCAAGGCAGCTCGTCGCGTCGGGCGTGGGCGTTGGCCGAGGGGATGACATCGGACCTGCGTGCCTACGCAAGTCAAGCCGAGGAAGCGACCAAGGCCAAGAGTGACTTTCTGGCGAACATGAGCCACGAGATCCGCACGCCGATGACCGCGATCCTCGGGTTCGCCGATTTGCTTCGGACACAGATCGATCAAGACAACCAAGAACTGATCACGCATACGCAGACGATCAAGCGCAATGGCGAGCACTTGTTGAGCCTGATCAACGACATCCTGGATATGTCGAAGATCGAAGCGGGCAAGCTAAGTATTGAGGAGATCGCGGTCCGGCCTGGTGCGATCATCAGCGAAGTCTTGTCTTTAATGCGTGTGAAAGCGGATGAGAAAAAACTGCCTTTGGAGGCCGAGTTCTTGACGCCGATCCCGAGTGAAATTCTTGGTGACCCCGTTCGTTTGCGGCAGGTACTCGTGAACTTAGTGAGTAACGCGATTAAGTTCACCGAGGAAGGCCGGGTTCGGCTCGAAGTGTGTTACGACGAGACGATGGAGGAGCTTAAATTCTCAGTCATCGATACGGGGATGGGTATGACGCCAGAGCAGGTCTCGCGTTTGTTCGGCGCCTTTGAGCAGGCCGATTCAACGACTACGCGGCAGTTTGGCGGGACCGGACTTGGCCTACACATCAGCCAGCGTCTGGCCACGATGCTTGGCGGGAACATTAGCTGCTCATCAAACTACGGCGAGGGCAGCTCCTTTACCGTCACCATCTATACCAGCACGGTAGACACCGGCAACATGCTGCCGGCGGGCGATGTTAAAGAGATCGTCAACGATAACGAAAAAACACCCGAAAAGAACAGCCAGGTAGATGAATGCCAGCTGCCTCTTGAGGGCATTCGCATCTTGCTCGCTGAGGACGGCATCGACAACCAACGATTGATCAATCACTTCCTCACGAAAGCGGGCGCAACGGTCAAGATCGTTGAGAACGGCAGGCTCGCGGTTGAAGAGCTTTGCGTGAACAACGCGATCACCGGGCCTGTGAATTCGGATGCGCCGTATGACATCTTCCTATCGGATATGCAGATGCCCGAGATGGATGGCTACACCGCTGTCGCGCTGCTCCGCGAGTATGGGAGCACGCTCCCGATCATCGCGCTTACCGCACACGCGATGAAAGAAGACATCGATAAGTGCCTGGGTGCTGGTTGCGATTACTACGCGAGCAAGCCGATTAATAAGCAGAAGCTGATCGATATCTGTCTAGAAGCAGCGCGTTCAACGCCAGTGTCTACATAGGCACGGATCACCTTCTGGCGAATCTGTTTCCGGCTTAGAGCATCTTGCGTGTTATTTTTCGTCTTCTGCTGACTCTTTAGCCGCCGGGCCACGCCCGGGCGGAGGGATTGCGAGACAATGCCGATTCGGCTTGGCGATCAATGCGATGGATCGATCTTCAAAGATTCGTCCGCCTGCGTGGTGACGCGGCGGCTGCGTCAAGCCCATGATTCAAGTGGAGATCAATGACGCAAGCTGTTTTAATCAGACATCGATCTCTTCCGCCTGGTCCGCGTGTTCCATGATGAAGCGGAAGCGGGCGGATGGGTCTTTGCCCATCAGATCGGACATGACCTGGTCGGTGTGTAAGGGGTCAAGGATTTCGACACGTAACAGGCGACGCGACTTCGGGTTCAGCGTGGTTTCCCATAGCACTTTGGGCATCATTTCGCCGAGGCCCTTGAAGCGGGTGATGTCGACTTTGCTGTTGGCCTTGGCGTGGTCGGCCATGATGCGTTCTTTGTCGATCTCATCAGCGGCCCAGTAGGTCTCTTTCGCAATATCAATCCGGTACAGGGGCGGCAGGGCGATGAAGAGTCGGCCATCGCGGATGAGGTCGGGTAGGTGGCGGTAGAAGAACGTGAGCAGCAGCGTCGTGA
>JBGCDC010000169.1:0-2897 GCA_045105055.1 Phycisphaeraceae bacterium
CCTCGTCTTTGGCGTGCTTCAGCAAGGAAACCCACTGACGGCGGAACACACCCAGCCAATAATCCCGTCTTTTTACATCGCCGCCGAGGTCCCACGGACATGCGACATAGCCCGCCGGGTCAGCGAGCAGCGGGAAGACAGCGGTGTCGTTATGGATCGTCGTATTCATCAAGGCCGATTTTAGCCGTGCACAAGTTCTGCACTGGCGAAGTTTTCGAGGATGCGTAGGCCGACGTGTTGCGACTTCTCGGGGTGGAATTGAGTGGCCCAGACGTTGCCGCGGTGAACAGCAGAGCAGTAGGTGTGGCCATAGTCGGTCGTCGCGGCGACGTCGCTGTCATCGTTTGGCACGCAGTAGTAGCCGTGGACAAAGTACACGTGATCGCCGGGGGACAGGCCTACAAACAACGGGGTATCCGCCGCGAAGTTGATTTCGTTCCAGCCCATGTGCGGGACTTTGAGCCGGGGCTTGTCCGGGCCTTGGTCTTCTTGGAAGCGGACGACGTTGCCGGGCAGGATGCCGAGACCTTGCACGGGCTCGTCGGGTGACGGGGCATCTTCCATCGAGGAATCAAAGAGCAGTTGCATACCGAGACAGATCCCCATCAGCGGCTTGCCACTCGCGGCGAACTGCATCAACGGCTCGACCAAGCCTCGCTCACGGAGATGCGTCATGCCATCAGCGAACGCGCCGACGCCAGGCAAAATAAGACGTTCCGCAGATTCAATCTGCTCAGGTGTTTCGACAATCTCGGCCTGCGCACCAACTCGCTCGAGCGCTTTTTGCACCGAGCGGAGGTTGCCCATGCCGTAGTTGACGATCGCGATCATGATGATAGGTGTCGGGAATCGGGGATCGGGTCGCAAGTGTGGGGATCAGGTGAAAATCCGGCATCAGCATGTCACGGTGCCTGCGACCTGCGACCCGTCACCTGACTTCTGACATCTGAGACCTACCCAAACACACCGCGGCCTACCGGCACGCAGTGTGGCACCCGAGGCGCCCAATACACCTACTCGCTCAGGACGACAACGATTTCAACGCGTCGGCTGGCGGCTTTCGAGCCGAGCGTGTTTGTTGCGCCGAAGCCAGCGGCGTACATGCGTTCCGCGTCGACGCCCTGCTGCTGCAGGTAGCGGTGGACGGCGGCGGAGCGCTGTAGCGAGAGCTCGAGGTTGTCTTTCCAGCCGGACTTCTTGATCGGGTCCGTGTCGGTGTAGCCTTCGATGCGGATCGTTTTGCTGCCGTATTTAGACTTCAAGACACCAGACACTTCGGCGAGGGTCCGCTTAGCCGTGGACTTGAGGGCGACCTTGCCGGAAGAGAACAGGATGTCGCTGGCGACGCGGACGGTGACGGTATTACCCGATCGTTCGGCCGTGACATCATCAATTTTCTCGAAGCCGGTGTTGGCCCTAGGCTGCGGCGTCGGGGTCGGTGTTGCCCGTGCGGCGCGGAGGCTGGCGTTCTCGGCGAGGAGTCGAGAGATCTCGCTATTGGCTGAGCCGAGGTCTGCGAGCAGCGAGTCGTTGGCCATCCGGAGGCGATCGATCTCGGCCTGTGCCTCACGGTTCTGATCCATTAGTGCGTTGCGCTCGTTGACGGAGCGTTGGCAGCCAACAGAGGTCAGCGCGAGAAGTACGAGGAGCAAGGCGGCTGGTTGTTTGATGAGGGTGGTTTGCATTGCGGAATCCTTTCGCAAGTGATCAGCGGCTCAGCCGCCTGTGGAGGGACAGACATTGCCTAGGGTACAAAAAGCGGCGGGATGCCGCTATCGGGGGTGCCCATCAGCGTGTCATAAATATTGAACAGATCGACGCGATCGCTACCCAAGAGCAGGATGATCAGCGCGCCACCCGCCAAGTACGGGCCATAAGGGATCACCCTCGCAACGCCGTTTTTCATCGACGCGGCGATCGCGAGCCCGGCGGTCACGAGGATCGCGAGGATCGGCGCGATGAAGATGGAGAGGAAGACGACCTCGTGCCAGCCGAGCACGACGCCGATCGCGCCGAGCAGGTGGACATCGCCAAGGCCCATGGCTTCTTTACCAAAGGCGAGCGTCCCGAGAATCCGCGTCACCCAGATCACCCCGCCGCCGACGAGGTAACCCATCGTGCAGCCCGCGAGGACGAAATACCATTGCTTGTCTATAAAATACCCCTGATCAATCAAACCGCGCGAAACGATGAAGTGGCCGATGAGCATGCCAAGCATCGGGAAGCCGATGAACATGCATTCTTTGAGTGCGACCAAACGTGGGTGCTTGAGTGGCGGCAGGTCGCCGTTCTCGTCGAGCTCGTCATCATCGACTTCGCCCTCGAAGCTGTCGGGAAGGATGCCGAGGCGGAGAAGTAGCACCGCAACGATCAGTCCGATCGCCCCGCCCCATGCGACCATCGCTCCGGTCACACCAACAACCGGCACGTATGGCTCGAACCCAATAAATTGACCAATTTCATTTCCACCTGGTAACTTAAAATATGTCGCAAGTGGTAGCACGATAATTCCGGCGATAGCGACCACCCAAGTAATACTCAGGGGGATGATGTAAAGCTTGGCATCGATCAATGTCGCAGCGATCAGCGCCGCGATCATCACTAGGTAAACCAAGAAAATCGGCCAAGTCTCTTTGAGCCCCAGATCGACCTGACTGTACTCAGGACCAAACCCACCCATCGGCGGCCGCCAGCCGTCGACCATATAAAACAGGATATAGCTGCCGCCGAATAGCAGCGCGGTGAACAGTTCGACCAGCGGGTATTGGATGCTGATCGGGGCTTTGCACTTGCGGCACTTACCCCGCAGCCAGAGCCAGCCGAGGATGGGCACATTCTCCAGCCGCCACATCGAGAGTTGATGCTCGCAGTGCGGACAGCGCGACGGCGGCGTCACC
>JBGCDC010000170.1:0-6349 GCA_045105055.1 Phycisphaeraceae bacterium
CGTTGATAATCATGGATTCAACACGTGTTTTCTGTTCCGTGATCAGGCCATTGGGCGGCTGGTAGACTTTTCCTCCAATATCTACGTTAAAAACCTCTGCCCCTAGCTTGCAGCCAAAGTCGGAGAAATCCCAGAAGGGATTGGTGAGGTTGGTTACAAATTGCATCGATACCCGCTCAGAGGTGTCGTATTTTGTCGCATCGTAATCAGGTGTTGGGCCTTTGCCTGCGAGGATATCTCTTACCTCGGCTTGGAAAGCATCGATATTCTCAGAAGTGATCTTACGAGTGGGCACAAACATCCGCTTGCTCTCGGGGATGGTTGGCTCTTGTTCGCGGATCGTGGCGGCAAGATACTCAACTGAGCGGAAGCCAAATTCGTATGGGTTTTGGACGATGGTGCCTACGACTTTGCCATCTCGTATCGCATTGAGGGTAAGTTCATGCTCATCGAAGCCGATGATCTTGACCTGGCCGGCGACGCCACGCGCTTCAACGGCTTGAAGGATGGCCGGAGGGTTGTACTGCCAGAGCCCGACCATCCCCACTAGATCGGGATGGGCGGCGAGCGCGTCCTCGGCGTTTTGTTTGGCCCGCACCGGGCCGTCATCAGTGCGGATGCCTTGTAGTGTCCACTTCACGCCAGTCTCGGGATTGGTCCGCGTGACCGCTCCATCGCGGACCATCTGCCAGGTGACTGGCCCAGTGCCATCGTCTTTTGTTGCGTCGCTACCCCCGCAGCCGGTCAAGGGTAGCAGTAGTGCGATCGTGAAAAAGCTGATCAGGGCAAGCAGGCGTCGATAGGTCATGTTGCGGTCCAGAAGGGAGGCGATGGTTCAGAACCGGCCAGTATAGCCTTGTCTGGACGGGGAGCGAGTGGGTATGATCGAATCGATTGGCTTATATTGAAATGAAAATTGCTTTATTACGTCTATGTATGGTGTCGCGTGTTTCAGCTCGCTGTGGTCTCTGGCTGCGATCTCTGTTTAGTCCTAAAAGGAATGTTGTGATGTGTCGATTGCTGTTTGCTTGTTGCCTGCTCGTGGTTTTGGGGCTGTCGTCATTGGTGTCGGCCGAGCCTTTGCCGGTCTATATCCTTGCGGGTCAATCCAACATGCAAGGACACGCGCATGTGCGAACGTTTGCGCACATGGGGATGGACCCGGCGACGAAGCCGTTGCTGGATAAGTTTGTGGATGCGGCGGGTGAGCCAAGGGTTTATGAGGATGTGTGGGTGTCGACGCTGGGGTCTTGGCGTGAGGAGGGGGCGGGGCCTTTGAGCGCGAAGTTCGGTGCGGATCGTGGCGGGCCAAAGGTCGGTCCCGAACTCGCGTTTGGCATCACGATGCACGAGCACCACCGTCGGCCGATCTTGCTGATCAAGACCGCGTGGGGCGGCAAGTCGCTGAGTGTTGATTTTCGCCCCGAGAGTGCTGGGCCATACAAAGCGGGCCTAGTGCCCGATGCTGATGAAAAGAAGCGTCAGCAGATCGTGCAGATCGAGGCGCAGCGCAACGCCGTCGCGGGCACCTACTACCGCAAGATGATTGGCCATGTGACCAAGGTGCTCGCCGACATCAAGGCGGTTTACCCGGCCTATGACGCCGAGGCAGGCTACGAGGTCAAGGGCTTTATATGGTTCCAAGGCGCGAGCGACTTCGGCGACTTCACCACCTACGCCGACCCCGGCGGCGAGACCGGCTACAACGAACACACCCGGCTGCTCGCCTGCCTGATCAACGATGTCCGCAAAGAAACCAAGTCGCCCAGCATGCAGGCGGTCGTCGGCACCGTTGGCATCAGTGGCGAGATGGAGACCGAGCGCGTTCGACAGATGGAAGAGCATCATCGGCCATGGGTTGTCAAGCTCCGCGATGCGCAGGCCGCCGTCGCCGAACTCCCGGAGTTCAAAGGCCAAGTCGCCATCGTACGCACCGAAGATTACTGGGACCCGCAACTCGAAGAACTGCAAGGCCGATGGAAACACATCAAAGCCAAGAACGGCGAGCTCAAAGCGCTTAAATTACCTCGTGATGAATACCAGCAGCGTATCGATGCGTTCGTCAAAACGATCTATAGCGACCAAGAATGGGAACTGATGGAGAAGGGTGTATCCAATGCGGCCTACCACTACATGGGCTCGGCGAAGATCTACTCGCAGATCGGCGAAGCGCTGGCCGAGGCGATGATCGGGTTGGAGGTGAAGTGACCGGTAGCGATTGTCACCAGCCCTCCCGATCGTGGTCATCTTGTTGTGCTACTGATCAAGCCGTTTAAGTAAGTCTTGGACCGCGATTTTTAATTGCGTATCTCGGCCCGCCGCTTCATCCTCGGGTGTTTGCGAGATGAGGAGGTCGGGCACCGCACCGTTGTTTTCCATGTCACTGCCGTCGGGCAAATACCAGCCTCGGAAGGGCAGCCGAATCGTCGTGCCGTCGAGTAGTCTTGCTCGGCCGGTACTGATCACGCCGCCTGCTGTGGTGTTGCCGATGAGTGTTCCGCGCTCAAGGGTCTTAAACGCATGGCTAAAGATCTCTGCGTTTGAGAAGCTGTGCTCATTGCACAAAGCATTGATCGGCAGGTTGTAACGTGCGATGAACAGTCGATCGATGGGGTAGCTGTTGGTTCGGCTGGCGTCGGCTCCACGCGGGACGGTATAGGCGTGCCGCTGGGTCATGATGGATGCTAGGAGCCGATCAGTCGTCCATCCGCCTCCATTATCACGGACGTCGATGACTAGGCCGTCTCTTCCTTCACATGCCGCGTAGAGATCGCGTTCAAACTCCGCGAGCGACGAAGCATTCATCGATTCGATATGGATATAACCAAGTCGGCCGTTTGAGAGGTCATCGACTTTTTCTTTATTTGCAAGTTGCCAGTTATCGTATCGAATGTCATCATAGTCCCGGTAGCTGATTGGGGTGATCAGCAGGTAAAGCTCCGTTGGTTTGTCTTGTGATTCGGCCTGTCGCAAAATGGTGAATGCGGTCTCGCGACCGACTCGGCCGGCAAGCCGAGCGCTGACCGTGTCGGCTGGGCCGATCGGCTCGAATCCGATTGCCGTGATGATGTCTCCGATCTGTAGCTGCATGGCACCTTGTGACGCGGGTGTGCCTGACTCGATCGAGACGACTTCATAGCCTGATTCGACACGCTTGTAAGTGGCGCCGAGTCGGCCGTTCGCTTGGCTATTTTCTGCCGTTGGCTTGGGCGAACGGATGCCCATATGCGATGCATCCAATAGCCCAAGGTAGCGGTTCGCCACATCATCAAACTCGTCAGCAGTCCAGGCTCGCGTGGCGAGCTGCTGGTACTTCTGCGTTGCTCCGGGCCAATCGATACCCTTGAATGAGCCGTCGTAAAAACTCATGCTGATTGCGCGAGAACACTCAATAAACCTTTGTTTTTGTTGTAATTGTCGGTTAACTGTGATTGTCCCCGACACGCTGGCGTTGTTCGTCTTTCCGCCGTCTGTTGCGACGACGACCGCGGAGCCGTTGCGGATGGCAGCGATGTGTGAGCCTGTATGGGACAGCTGTCGAAAGTCGAGGTTATCGCCGATTTTCTTTTCATCTTTGCCGTCCCACCCGATGGTGTAGACGTCATCATCTCGGCTATAGACGACACGATCGCCGCCAGGTAAGACGCGGGCGTCCCACTCGTTACCGCTCGTTGAAGTCAGCCTACGCAATCGCAAATACGCATCATCCAAATCCATCGGCGTCGCGATGTTCTCTTCCGGCTCGACTTCGGCTTCTGCTTGGTCCTCCGCTACTGCTTCGCCTTCGGGACCGGCTGCGTCACTAGCCTCGTCTTTCTTTTTACTTTTGCTAGCAGACGCGTTGCGTTTTTTTGCATCAGTAGTGGCTTTTTTATAGTAGTCCGCTAGTTGTTGAGGGGTGTAGGTCTCAATCGTTTTGTCGAGGTAAACAGCATAAATGTCGTACTGGTCGTCTTGGCGTGCTGAGATGAAAGTTAATATCTTTCCATCGCTTGAAAAGCTCGGGAGCATATCGCCCGCAGGGTGCTTGGTGATATTGGTAAGTGGGGTGCTACCGTCGGCTGGGCCGACCCAGATGTCTGTGTTGTGGTCTTGATCCGCGTAAGCGATTGCCAGCGTCTTGCTGTCCGCGCTCCATGCCCAGTGTGTTCGGCTGTCCCAGCCTTCAAGAACGATGCGGTTTTCGCCATTGACTAGGTCATGGATCATGACCATGCCGTTTCCTCTACGGAAAGCAATCGATTTACCGTTAGGGGCAGGCGACGGGTCGGTGTCATGGTGCTCTGTCTGGATGACGGGTGTTATTTCAAAACGGATCGCATCCTGCCAACGCGTAGAGGCGTCCGTATCCGGCTCTTGTTCGTCAGCTTCTTTGTCTGTCTTCTCTTTACTTTCTGATTCTGTCGGTTCTTCCTCGGTTTCGTCTACTGCTGGCTCGGTCTCAATGAGCGATTGATCTTTTTCATCCGTATCGTTATCTGGATTTATTACTTCAAGTGCATTTTTCGACATTTCGATTGATTTTTCGATTTCTTGTCTTGTTAGCGTCACTTTTGCCTGATAAATCGAAAGCGTGCCATCCCGGTCGGATGTGAAATACAGCGTCCGGCCATCGGGTGACCAGGTGGGGTGGTCATCCAGTGCGACGTGATTTGAAATGCGCTGCGGCGGGTTCTTTGAATCGATCGTTCGAATGAAAAGTTCACCATGGATGTTTACGGCGACGACTTTACCGTCCGGAGATAGCGCGGCGTCATTGGCATTACCTTCTAGTTTTTGCAGGAGTCTGAGGTCATCGGCATCGGTCGGAGCAGTGATTGAGATCGCTTCGGGCTTGGCGTTTGGGTTGCCGAGGTCGAGGCGGTAGAGCTTATCCCAGACGTGCATGACCGCGGTGTTGCCATCACGTGCGACATCGAATGCTTGGACGTCTTCATCGAACGCGGTGAGCACTCGAGCTTGGGTTTCGGATTTATCGATATCAATTTTGTAGAGGTTGGTACGAGCAGGAGGGCGAGCTGATAGATAGATCAGGGTGTCGTTGTCGAGCCAGCGTGGCTTGCCGTCGTTGCCTGGGTTTACGGTGAGTCTTTGGAAGGTTTTGTCTTCACGGTCGAATAGCCAGAGGTCGCGGTTGTCGCTATTGGTTGCGAAGGGTTTGGTCCAGCTTGCGCGTCCACGGACGAATGCGATGTGTCGGCCGTCGGGGCTGGTGACAGCGGATCGGCCGAAGGCGTCGTGGATGCGTGTGATGGGGCCGCCTGTGCTTGAGAGGCGGTAAGGCCTGGGACTTTTGTGGATGTCTGCTTCGAGGAAGGCTGTGAGGGCGAGTGTGCCGTCGTCTGCCCAGTCGCTGATGAGTAGGGTGCGGTCTTCGCGGGTGACGGGGGCTAGGGCGGTGCCGTCTGCGTTCATTCGGTAGACGTTGCGGTAGCCAGAGCGTTCGGAGTTGAAGGCGATCTGTTTTCCGTCCGGGCTCCAGATGCTGTGGTCGTCCAGCATCGGGTGTGCGGTGAGGCGGGTGGCCTGCCCGCCTGCGGTGTTGACGCGCCAGAGGTCGCCTCGCCAAGAGAAGCAGATCGCTTGGCCGTCGGGGCTTATCGAGGGAAAGCGGGGCAGATCGACTTGGCCTGGTAGCGGCGGATTGGGCAGCTCGATCGGTGCACCAGCCAACGGGTGGGCACCCTCATTGGGCGTAGCGGCACAGGCGACGAAAGACAAAATAAGGAGCGAGGCAAGACGTTTCATGATGAAACCTCGGTGGGTGATGATGTTCGTGATGCAGCAGTGTAGCGCACCGCTACATTTCTATCGAGCATCGTGGCGTCCCGCCGATGTAGAGCCTATGGTGCGATCCGCGCACATTTTGATCGCATGCGCTGCGGCGCTGCTTGGCTTAGGCGTCATCATGGTGCACTCGGCGGGCTCGGTTGTAGGCGGTCCGGAGGGGGCGGTGGTAGATACGACGTTTGGTCCGGCCGGCCCTTGGTCGATGTTCGCGACGCGGACCAGTCTGTATGCCGGGGTTGCGATCGTTGTGATGCTCATCGCGTCTCGCCTCAATGTTCGGAAATTGTTTACTGCTCGGGGGTTGAGTAATCCGCTGCTGGTGGCGCTCTTGGCGGCGTTGGCGTTGCAAGGGATGACGCTGGTGCCGGGCTTTGGCCATGAGGTCAATGGCGCGCACCGCTGGTTGAAGTTTGGGCCGATCACGTTCCAGCCATCGGAGCTAGTGAAGTGGGTGATGGTCTTGGCGGTCGCGTGGTGGTGTGCCAGGCGAGCCGGGGTCATGCATAAGTTGTGGGCCGGTGCTGTGCCGGGGCTGATGCTGGTGGGGATGGCGTGCTTG
>JBGCDC010000171.1:0-7254 GCA_045105055.1 Phycisphaeraceae bacterium
CCCACGCAGCTCATCGTCTTCGCTGACGACTGGGGTCGGCACCCTTCATCGAGCCAGCACCTGATCCGCGAACTCCTACCGCAATACCCGACGCTATGGGTGAACACGGTGGGCACGCGGAAGCCTAAGTTTACCTTTGCCGACCTAGGCAGGGGGCTCAGCAAGGCTCGGTCGTGGCTGAATCGAAAACAAGACGCGGTACCCAACCTGCCAGAAGGCTTGACGATTCTTTCGCCGCCGATGTACCCGGGCTATCGCTCGCCCTGGCAGACACAGATTAATGACCGTTCCATTGCCCACTGCGTCCGTAAAGCACTCAAGCCGGGGCATCGGAGTGTGGTGATCACGACGCTCCCAACCACGGGCGACCTTGCACAGCACTTAGATGCGGATCGATGGATCTACACTTGCGTCGATGATTACGCGCAGTGGCCCGGAACGGATCAAGAGGTGATGCACGCGATGGAGCGTCGGCTGATTCAACGCGTCGACCAAGTCGCTTGTGTGAGCGATACGCTGGCTCAACGTGTGGATGAACTGTGTGATTCTTCAAGCGTGTTATTGACCCACGGGGTTGATCTTGCTTTCTGGCAGAGCCCCGCGATCAAGACTCGCCTTGCAAAGGACTGGCCGGTGATCGATAAGCCAGTCGCGCTATTCTGGGGCCTGCTTGACGAACGCATGGACCGAGATTGGAGCGTTGCGCTGAGCCGATGCGAGTCCGTATACGCCGCTTTTGCAGGCCCGTTGAAAATCGATCCGGGGCATCTCTTTAATGCCGATTCCTTGTACCTCGGCCCCATCGCCTTCAAGGACCTGCCCGCCCATGCCGCAGCGGCCAGCGTCCTCATCATGCCGTACATCGATGCGCCGGTGACGCGAGCGATGCAGCCGTTGAAGCTCTTGGAGTATTTGGCGACGATGAAGCCGGTGGTCGCGCGTGACTTGCCTTCGACGCGCCAATGGGCGGATTGTTGCGACCTTGCGAGCGATGCCGAGTCGTTTGTCCGGTTGGTGGCTGAGCGTGCGCAATCTGGCACGCCGCCTGAGCAGATTGAAGCTCGTCAGCGTCGACTCGCCAGCGAGTCATGGACCGCCAAGGCGATACAACTCGCAGATCTGATCAACGCGAGTTAGCGGAACGCTCAAATCTTGTTCCGGATAATGAATCGCTGATCCATGTTCGAGTTGCTGAAACAACGCTATCTGCCGATAGATAGGGTGATGCTCAAGTCGATTGGTCAACTTTTGGGTGCTTTGTGTGCTCTGCCCTTACGCATGCGTTATGCGTTGGCGCAGAGGGTCGTGGGTGATGATCGCGCGTTGAGCCTGACCAGCGAATATGCCGCGCGTATGCCCGGCTTGCTTGGGCTTTACACACGGCAAGCGTTCTACGGTCGAGTGCTTGACGCTTGTGGCAGCGATGTGCATTTTGGCTATCAGACTTTATTCAGTAAGCACGATGCGCAAGTCGGCGACCGCGTTTACCTCGGTCGTTTCTGCACGGTTGGTCGCGTCACGATTGGTGACGACACGCGTATCGCAGACGGCGTGCAATTGCTCTCGGGCCGACACCATCACGGGAATATGCAAGAAGGCGTCAGCGACCGGAGTGTGAATCACAGCCGTATCACGATCGGGCGAAATGTTTGGATCGGAGCGAATGCCGTCGTCATGGCAGATGTGGGTGATGGCGCGATCATCGGCGCAGGTGCCGTAGTAACCAAACCTGTCACTACGGGGCAAACCGTTGTCGGCGTACCTGCGAAGCCGATTGAAAGCCTCGCCCAAACGAGGCAAGCCGCGTGATCAAGCACGTCCTCGAACCGAGCGAACTCCAACGCGCTGCGATCCGCGAGTTGATGCAGGACGCCAGTGTTGCCGCTCGGGCTTGCGGCGAGCACGACCCCGCTTGGCTGGACATCCTCCAGCAAGCGCTGCATCAGAAAACAGCGGTCTTGCTCGACTATCGCGGCGAGCGACTCGCTGGTGTGCTGCCGTTAGCGCTCACGCGAAGTCCATTGTTTGGTAAACACCTTGTGAGCCTGCCCTATGTCAATCGCGCGGGGCTACTGACCGCGGATGAAGAATCGGGCCATGCGCTAGTGGAGCACGCATCGCAATTAGCAAAGCAATACGACGCTCGCTACCTCGAACTTCGGCACCACGGCGAGTCTTTCGACGCTCACCCGTTCACGCACACGCGCACTGAAAAACATCGAATGCTCCTAGATCTACCGACCACGACTGATACGCTTTGGGATTCACTTAAGGCCAAGGTCCGCAACCAAGTCCGTAAGGGGGAGCAGGGTGGCCTTTCGATCGCCTATGGCCGCGAGGCGCTGGTGCCTGGTTTCTACAGTGTGTTTGCAACAACAATGCGTGACCTCGGTACGCCGGTTTATCCACGAAAGCTGTTCCATTCGATGCTGCATCACCTCGGGGAGCGGTGTGAGATCGCGTTGGTGACATTGGAGTCGGTGCCGATCGCTGGAGCGGTTCTGGTACACGACCGGATCGGGGAACAAGCGATCACGCAGGTACCCTCGGCGAGTTGCCTGCGTCAGTTCAATAATCTCTGCGCGAACATGTGGATGTACCACCAGCTGCTTGAGCGCGCGGTTGGCCGCGGCGCGACACAGTTCGACTTTGGGCGATCAAGCGAAGGCTCCGGCACGTATCGCTTCAAGAAACAGTGGGGCGCACTGCCTCAGCCAACCCCTTGGCAGGTCGTGCTTCGACGCGGCTCGCTTGATGATGTCCGCCCGGACGATCCACGCAATCGCAAGCGAATTGAAAAGTGGCAGAAGCTGCCCGTCTGGGTCACCAAGGCGATCGGCCCAACGATTGTGCGTGGGATCCCTTAGGGGAAAGCAAAAAAGTAAAAACAAAAAATCAGAAACTTAAAACATGCGATCGCTGCCTTGATTTTCTGTTTTTTTGCTTTTCTACGTTTCATTCCGGCATTAGCGGCGCGGAAGGCGGCTGATAAATCAGTGGGATGATGAGCGTGAAGGTCGCGCCTTCGCCAACAGCACTTTGCAGTTCGATCGATCCGCCCAAGAGTTGTGCGAGTTCTTTGCTGATAGTTAAGCCGAGTCCAGTGCCGCCGTGGGCCCGAGTTGCCGACGCATCAACTTGTGAGAATTTTTCAAAGACACGCTGATGGTCTTCGGGAGCGATGCCCGGCCCTTGGTCTTTTACGGAAAGACGAAGATTGGCCACGCCTCGCCCAGGTTTCGAGTCTTCAATTTCTGCTTGCAGTAGTACCGTGCCGTCGTCGGGGCTGAACTTAATTGCGTTCGACAGGAAGTTGAAAACGATCTGCTGGAGCTTGCCCGCATCGGTCTCGGCCGGGGGGAGGTTGGGTTGGACCTTGATCTTTAATTCGACGCTGCGCTTCTCGGCTTGCGGTCGGATGAGATTGACTAGGCCCTCGGCCGTATCTTTGATCGAAACCGTGGCAAGCCGCAGTTCTGCGCGTCCGGCCTCGATCTTAGCGAGATCGAGTAGGTCGTTGATCAACTCCAGCAAGCGTCGGCTCGATAGGATGATGTTCGAGGCGTATCGCGTTTGCTTTTCCGCCTGCGGCCGATCACTTGCCGCGAGCGTTTCCTGCAACACCTCTGCGAAGCCGATGATCGAGTTCAATGGCGTGCGCAACTCGTGCGAGACGTTTGCGAGAAATTCGCCTTTGATCTGGTTGGCTTCGTAGAGCGCGACGTTTGATTCGGCCAACTCGCCGAGCTTGAGGTCTAGCGACTTGTTGGCACCCGTCAGTCGGTCTTGCGTGGAGCGAACGGTGTCAAGCATCGCGTTGAACATGTCAGACAGTTGCTCGAACTCATCGCCAGTATTGATGTCGCTACGGATGTTGATGTCGCCGCCGGAGACTTTCTCCGCATAGCCGCGCAATACACGCACAGGCGAGAGGATCAATCGAGTCGTGATGAACCAGAATGCCGCGATCGCAAACAGGCCCGCGGTTAAGCCCGCTGCGATCAGATAAATGAGGTTAAGCGTTCGCTGCTTGCTGGCCTCTTCATCGACCAATTGAACCAGTATTAGCTTTTCCAACGGGTCTTCGGTCGGCGTCTCCGCAGACTGTGTCACCGGGTCGCGGTCGCCCATCTCACTCAATCGGACGGCTCGCGCGTAGAAAAAGATTTGCTTGCCTTCGCTGCTCGACCCAGGAGCAAAAAGCTCGGTCGTATCCTCGGCACTATTGAAGTGTTCAAAAGCACGCAGCAGAAACGGATCCTCTTCCGCACGAAGGTTGGCTTCGCGGGCTCCGAGAACCTCGATACGCATGCCAGGATCAACTTGCGGATTACCGCGTGTGTCTTCCTCTTCGCCTTGCTCGACCAGTTCGATCCGTCCACTGATCCATAGTGCCGCGAGATCTCTTGCGCGTTGCTTCGGCCCTTGCTCGGCAAGGTGATTCATCCGCATCGCCACGACAAATAGCGCCGCGGTCACGATGAGTACAACCCCTAAACCAAACAACAGTTGGCACTTGTTGGCAAGGCTAATGCGGATCCGTTTGGCCATTCACGTACTCTAAGCGATCGGTCCGTTACATTCAGGACAGCAGAGCGGCTTGCTCTTGAATCGCTTGGCGTTTCTTTGCCGCCTTGAGCCCCTTGACCAGAAGTTGCAGAGTGATGATGCGCATGATGAGGCCAGACACGAATGGCACGGTGGGCGAACTAATCACAAGTCCGATCTCAATTGCAAGTAGCAGAAAAACGAGTCTATACCCTGCTTGAAGACCTTTGACTGGTTGTTTCCGAGCCCACACATATAACGCGGCATAAATCGATGCTACAAGCAAGTTGGCCAAGACCATAAACAGGGCCAAATCGCTACCGGAAAGAAGCCAGATACCCGCAAAAAGAAATATCCCGAATCCTGGGATCATCGCTGAAGCGAGGAGGGCTATACGGCCACCCGAAACCTGTCTACGGCGTTCTTTCGATCGTTGACGTTGTTTCCGCCGATGCGGGTCTGCTGCTCTAGACGTCGCAACCGCAAAATCTTCCAAGTCAACTTCAATCGCTGGCTGCTCTTGCTGATCCATTGGATAGCCCCAGATTTGGATATTTTCAGCAATTAGCCCGGCGGCAGATCGCCCGGGTCGATCGCGTCGTCGTCGTGCTGGGGCATATCGGCGATGCGTACTAGGCCGCTGCGCATGGTACGTCGCGTGACTTCGCTGTTACCGCGTGGCATTGCGATGACACCCGTGCGTGCCAATTCGATCAGGCCAAATGGCTTGACCTGTTCAACGAAGGCTTCTAGCTTTTCTTCAGCGCCGCCGAGCTCGAGCATCATGCGGTCTTGCGAGAGGTCGACGATGTTGGCACGGAAGATCTGTGCGACTTGCATCACTGCGGTGCGGTGTGCGGCGGGGTCATCACCCTCGCGGGTATTGACTTGCACGATGACGAGGTCTCGCTCGACGAAGGGGACGTCTTGATAATCAACGACCTTGACCACGGGGACGAGCTTCTGGAGCTGCTTACGGACTTGTTCAAGCACCGCGGCGTCGCCGATGACGACGATGGTCATACGCGATAGTTCGGGGTTCTCGGTTCGGCCCACGACGAGAGAATCAATATTGAAACCGCGAGCGGCGAACATCCCTGCGACTTGGGCGAGGACGCCGGGTTCATTGGTGACTAAAGCGGCGATGACGTGCCGCATAACGCTGGTGGCTTGAGCTTGCATGGCGACATATTACTGACTTTGCGTAGGCCTGCTGCGATTCGTCTTATTCGTGTAGATCAAGCGGGCAGTGCAGTGCCATCGAAGGGTGGAAAAGATGTGGAAGATTGACGCAGAACGGAAGGATTCTAAGGCTTCAAGCTGACGAATATATTCTTAGATCGCTTGTTTAGGGTTAGATTAATTCTTGCAAACCCAGTCATGGCAAGGGTTAAGATGTGACCAAGCGTCTTAAAATGAATTCAATATTCTATTTCGATCATCCCGGCACAGATCCTGATCCTACCGTATTTTTGATAATTCAACGCGTGGATTGATTCTCGATAAAAGAGTATCAGGGAGAACGCTAAACCGTTGAAATAATGAGCGTTGTGTCGCTGGCACCGATCACTCAATGCACAAAACGGATCCGCCCAAAGTCGGGGAGGACGCCTTTGCCTTGTGGCGAGAAACCGTGCGGCGCGGGGTAATAAACCATAAACGCTCGGCCGACCAGAAGGCTTCTTGGGACGACGCCCAGGCGCCGTTCGCCGTCGAAGTAGCGCTCCTGAATCCACGGGTTGACGCCGGACCAGTCTCGCCCGTCTTTACTCGCGGGCTGGTTGTCGCCGAGGCAGAAGAGCTCTGCATCGTGGGTGCTTGTTTCCACGCGCAAGTCCAGTGGGTAATCGCCAACTTCGAGTTGGCCGTTGATGCGCTTGGCTTGCGCGCGAGCAAAGCCATCGGTGGTGTAGCCGCTCGGGTCGTAGTAGAGATCCCGATCGAGTTCAACACGACGCAGTTCGATCGGCCCATCCGACTTGACCGAGATGCCAATGCTTGGCTCGTCATCCTGCGGCATACGTTTCGCGACCTGATCCCAAGCTAGGTCCAAGCGATAAACAAGCTCGCGTTCTCCATCGATCCAAACACTCGCTTCATCATCAACAAACCAAAGCTCGATATGTTTCGCGACGCCTTGCTTCAGCGGCGGGAGCTGCAGATCATCGCCGAGCGTTCTCTCTGCGCCATCTTCGGAAATCGCTTTTAGCTTAAGCATGCCCGTCGTGTCGAGCGATACGGCGAGGGTCTCTGGCCCGTTGCCTGGCTGGTCGAGCCTCGCCGTGGTTGAGAGCGTGAGTTCTGCGGTTTTGGTCAGCGGGGTGAACGCCGCGGCAAGCCGGATGTCTTCGATCGGGTTCGTTGATCCCGAGGACTGGGTGTATGCATACTTGTTCTGCTGGCTGTCGTATCTCGGCGTGCCGTAGTCGTCCGACATCCTGAACCGAATCTCGCCCTCACCTCCGGCAAAGTGGTACACCCGGCTTGGTCGGCGGACGGTGCCAAGGTCCCATTTCCCATTCATCGCGACCCAAGGCACACGCCAAGCGTGCAGATTGTCTCGGCCTGGCCCGGTGGCTTGTGCGTCTTCGATCGGCACGTATTGGCTGTGATAAATCGGTTGCCAGACCGCGCGTTGGATCTTCTCCCAGTGGCGGTTGGTGAGCGGGTCGGTCTTACGTGCGATAGCGAAGTCATTGGTCCCTG
>JBGCDC010000172.1:0-3243 GCA_045105055.1 Phycisphaeraceae bacterium
GGTGGGGTGTCAGGCATCGCGTGCCCCCTCGCTAGTCGCCGAGTCGATCATCGCCCGCATCGCTGCCCGGACCGGCTCGGGCAGGGTCGGCCAAGCCCGGATCAGCCGGGCCAGGTCGGGGTCAGTGGGGGGCTCGGAAGGGGCCGCGTCGGAGCCCGAATCCGACCGAAGGGCGCCGGGTTCTGCGCCGCCCGATCCGGAATGGTGTGTTTCTCCCCGTGTTTTGGCACTTGTTCGAGTCCTGTTGCGCCTATTAAAAACGTTTCGTATGTTCACCCAGCGAAATGAACAAAGAAAAAGCCCGCCGAGTTGGCGGGCTTTTGTCTTGTCATGTCCGGAGTGATTGCACACCAAGAAGATCCAATCAAATCGGGCGAATGATCGGTCTACCGGCGTTGGTGTTCGGTTCTGGGCGACCCAGTAGTCCTGCGTCGCAAAATCCCGGGGTCCAGAATGCGAGGAAGCCCTGGATATCACCAAAGGTGACAAGCCCGTCCCCGTTGATGTCAGCGAGCGGATCGCCCGTGTTGTACCAGCCCAAGAAGATCGCCAGATCTTCAAAGTTCACGATGCCGTTCCCGTTGAGATCGCCCGGGCATGAAGTCAGTTGTGGCGGGCACTGAAGCGTAACAGGAGCCCCAACATCGGTGCCGTGTATCTCGAGTCGGAAGGACACAAGTGTCTTCTCCGTGTGTTCAAAGAACTCGGCACCCGGCATGCCTAGGGGGCCGAGATAGGTCACGTGCTCCTCGCCGGGCTCGTCGTCACTCATATCCATGGGCGTACCCCCATCATCGGGCAACTCACCCTCTGGGGACGCGGCATCAGGTCGGAAGTCCTGCATACGCAACCGCCAGTTGCCGCCTGACATCTCACCCCAATGCTTGTACGTCTTAAACGTGTAAGAACTGTAAGCCAAGTCATCGTTGATACCGCTCGAGTCAGCCCGAGGGATTGCGATCGGAGACACGGAGCCACGGGGTGATTCCAGCACCAGGAAAATATCACCCGCGCCGACACCCGACATCGTGACGGTCACAGTAACCGTCTCGACCTGGAGGTTCTCGCGAACGCATGAGAGGATTCCAATCGTCCCAGCTCCAAAGTCGCGTTCAGCAGACACGACCTCACCGGGAACCAGATTGAAAAGAATCTTGGGTTCTTCCTCGCTGCCGATATTCCCGACTTCCTCGAACTCGGCATCCGGGATCATCACCTCGGATTCAATCACACCAGTGTCGAGTACCACGAGACGCCCGACGCCCGGCCAGGTACGAGCGGCTGCCACGGCCGCATCCGCGTCGATGACCCCGAACCCAAACTCATCGCTATGCGCCACATCAGCAGAGTTGACCTGCCAGAACTGCGGGAAATCCGTGTTCGGATCGTCCGGATCGGGTGTCCCAAAGTTGAACAAGTTGGTCCAGTAGCTTCCAATCGAGGAGAACTCGGGCTGCACAGATGTCTGCTGGATGATGTGCTCGATGTCGCGGATACTCAGGTTCGGGTTCGCTTCGAGCATGAGGGCAAAGATGCCAGTGGCAATAGGTGCCGCCGCGCTCGTTCCGTTGAATGTGCAGCTAATCCCGCTCAACGCAGCAAGCCCGACCGGGCAGTCGCCGTCAGGACCCGCAGCGATTTGGTTGGTCGTCACAATGCCGCGTCCGACTTCCACTCCTCCGTATCCCATTGGACCGAAGTCATCCGAAAGCGTGCGGCCTCGCGAATACGCCCCGGCCAACACGCCGGTACCCGTCGTGGAGTACCCGGCTCTTGAATTGAACTCGTCCACTGCAGCGATCGGCAACGCTGCAGGGTGAGAATGGACTTGCCAGTACTCAGTCCGGTCACCAAACATGCCAGAGTAACGCTGACCTAAGACATCATTGCCGTCGAGGTCGAAGTCAGTGATTGCCAAGTCCGTGTTGCCGTTGATATCGAGTAATCCGAACTGCGGAAGGCTGATCGCGTTTCCGAGCCGGAAACGCACAAAGTCCTGGAAGTGGCTCGCGTTGCCGGCCGACATCACAAACATCCGCCCATTACCGTTCCGCCCGAGGGTCAGTCCGCGATCCAGTGCGATCTCTTGGACCGGCGCTACTGGAACACGGCGTGCACCGGGAATCGGCACTTCAAAGTCATCCTCACCCAGCGCCAAGAGATCGGTTGGACCCTGAGTATAAAAATCATTCATCGGCCCCCAAGAGTTGTTGATCAGATCGATCTCGCCAATCTCATGGGCCCAAGCCTCGGCGTTTTCGAGAGTGCTTCCGTTCCGCAACGCGGCGATTTGGCTGTTGAACGCAACGCCGCGCGAAAACGTACCGTTCGCCGCGGCACCGATGATGCCAGTCACCGACGTCTCGTGCTGCACATCCTCTTGGAACGGGTCGGTGATCTGTGAAAGGCTCAGGCTGAAGTTGGGGAACAAGTCAGGATGGATCACATCCGAAAAATCGTACCCTGGCACTTCCAGATCGGCAGGGTCGTAAGGCGACGTGATGTTGCCGCGGAACGCCTCAAGCACGCCCACCGTCACACCGGCACCGGTGATCCCGGAATCGTGTACATCCTGAATCCCGTGGTCAAAGCCGCCCACGAGCGTGTTGTTGAAATGCCACTGGTCCGCCAGTGCCGGATCAGCACCGCCGCCGCGTCCGGCTTTCGGCTCTTCAAAATTCAACATCACATCGTTCACGCCCGCAGCGCCGGACAGGATCTCCACGAACTGTGCCGCGTTTTCTACCGAGCGTGCACTCAGCGAGTAAACCCCCGGAAGGACCGCAGATTCAACAAGCATCTCAGGTGTTACCCAGGGGAAATCCCGCTGCAGCTTCGCCACCGCATGCTTCGCCTGCTCACGATCCTCGGCGATCAGCAATACCTCACCGAAAAGTGTGAAGACCGGCTCTGCACCGTCGATGCCGCCGGCATGGTTGCCCATCAGCTTCGCCGAACTCGAAAACGCTCCGGGCTGACTCACGCGGAATCGCTCCGTGCGGTTCTTCCCGAGTGATACACGCATGACCCGCTCCGGGGAAATGCCGTTCGAGCCGCCGTTCTGCACACCGCCGAGATCCCCAGCAGCGAGCGCCTGCGGAGCAGCGACCGCTGCACCTGCACAGACAGCCAACGCTGCCGCGACCGCCCCAGCCCGAGACACCATCCGGTCATGGGTTCGATCCCAATGAGTCAACATCATCACGCTCCTGATTCTCATGCTTGTTATGAGCTTGTACCGAG
>JBGCDC010000173.1:0-8128 GCA_045105055.1 Phycisphaeraceae bacterium
AAGGGGCGTGATGAGTTAGATTAAGGCCTACTCTTTTTCTTTATCAATAGGTGTCGTCATGTTCCGAGCCAAGGTGTTGGTCTTAATCGTGTTGCTGAGTTGTGTCTGTGCTTGCCAAGGCCCGGTAGCGGTTGAGCAGGATCCGGCGGTGCGTTTTGATCCGGTTTTGCAAGAGATCGAAGGCTTTCCGGTGTATATCGAGCCTGCGCTATTGGAGGGCGAGCACGTGGAGGTGGGGGCGAAGTCGATCGCGATGCTGCGGAACCATTTGGAGCGGATCAATGTGCTCGTGCCCGAGCCCGCGCTGAGCAAGCTGCAGCAGGTGGGGATCTGGATCGAGGTGGACCACCCGCTAACGGATGTCGAGCCCGGGCCTTATCACGGCGGGCAGCAGTGGCTGATCGATAACGGCTGGGATCGGCGGATGGTCGATTGTGTGCACGTGACCCGTGCGGCGTCGCTGCTCGAACGCCATCACATGCTCAAGCACCCGATGGTGATTTTGCACGAGCTCACCCATGCGTATCACGATCAGTTCATGGAAGACGGGTATCAGAACAAGCTGATCCTCGATGCCTTTAACAACGCGATGGAGAAGGGGCTTTACGACGAGGTGCTTGATTACAAGGGCCGAACGGTGAAGGCCTACGCGACAAGCAATCAGATGGAGTACTTCGCTGAGGCGACCGAGGCGTACTTCTATCGCAACGATTTCTATCCGTTTCTCAACGTGGAACTCAAGCAGCACGACCCGGTGGGCTATGCGTTGATGGAAACGATCTGGGGCAAGCTGGATTAGTCTCCGAGCTGTTCAAATACGTGTTCGAGTTGCTTGACTGCCGCTTGCTCGGCCTTGCTTGTGGGCTGCTTGATTGGCTTGCTGGGGGCCTGCGAGAGGTCGACGGTTTGGCGTAGCTGGCCTTTGTTGGTGAGGATGTAGTCCTTGCTGCGGATGTGGCGGTTTCCGTAGTCTTGGATATGGACCCATTGCCGCGGGGTGCCGGGCTGTCCGAGGAGTTGTGGTGCGAAGCTTGTGCCGTGGATGGGTTGGCATGGCAAAGCCGCGCCGGTCAGTTCGCATAGTGTGGGCAAGAGGTCCGAGAAATCCACCAGATCATCGTTGGTCATCCCGGGCTTGATGCGTGCGGGCCAACGCACGATGAGGGGCACGCGCGTGCCGCGATCGGTCATCGTGCCTTTGCCGCCCGCGATCCATTTGTTGTCATCGCCCCATTGGTTTTTGAGGAGTTGATCGGTGCCGTTGTCCGCGAGGAAGATCAGGATCGTGTTGTCTGCGGCGGGCGATTCGTCGATCGCTTTGATGATTCGGCCGACGTTCTTGTCGAGGTAGCGGACCATGTCGGTGAAGTAGCGCGGGTCGCCCTTGCCCGTGGTGTCGGAAAGCTCGTAATCCTGGTCCTTGCTGTCTGGCGTAGGGACCAATGGGTAGTGCGGGAGCAGGGCGGTGTAGTAGGCGAGGAAAGGTTTCTTTTTCTCCGCGTTGGTTTGGATGAAGTCGATTAAAAAGTCGGCGTTGACGTCTGGGCCGTAGCGGTCTGTGATTTCTTTAGCGAGGACCTCGCCATCGCGGTTGAAATGCGGCTGATGGAATCGGCGGGTCTTTTCGAGTTGTTGGTTGTAGATCTGCCAGCACTGGTAGGTGTCGAATCCGAAGTCGTTGATGGTGTTGCGTTGATGGAGGAAGGAGAGCTGCCACTTGCCCGCGATCGCGGTGGTGTAGCCGGAGGCTTTGAGCTGCCGCGCGAAGCTTGGTTGGCTGGTTCGCAAGTAGAGGTCGGCGTGTTGTTGTTCGTGCCAGATGACGCGCTTGACGCCGTGCTTAAAGGAGTAGCGCCCGGTGAGGAGCGTTGCCCGCGAGGGTGAGCAGGTGGGGTTGGAAAAGCAGTGTGTGAAGCGCATGCCTTGTGCAGCGAGGCGATTGATATTGGGTGTTTCGTGCGATGCGCCGCCGTAGGCAGAGAGGCATTCGATGCCTAGATCGTCGGCGAGGATGATCACGATGTTGGGTGGCGTATCGCTCTGTGTAGCGGTGGGCGAGGCTAGTGCAGCGTGCGTCGCGAGCAGGCAGAGGCAGGTCGTCAGTATCGTTTGCACAGGCATGGTCATTGGAATCCTTCGCGAAGTAGATCAGTCACTTCTATCGATTGTTTTAGCTCAATAGGGCCGCGCTTGTACCAATCCGGGTATGCATGACGCCATCGCTTCGTGGTGATTCATAGCTCCACCAAGGCATCAAACAGTTAGCACATCAACGCCAACGGCTTGCTGCACGGTGGCGTGTTGCGTTTCATCCGTGGGTATACTCGAACGATGGCGACTGATCGTAATCAAGCCCCCAAGGTCGCGGTGTTGGTTGATACATCGACGGGTTGGGGTCGACGGATGATTAGCGGGGTCACGGGTTACGCGCACAAGCGTGGGCCTTGGCACGTGTGGGTCGAGCCGCGCGGCCGCAGCGAGCACCTTACGCTTCCGCCGGACTGGAACGGCGACGGCATCATCGCGAGGATCAGCACGGCACGCATGGCCGACGCGCTAGATCAGCTTGGCGTCCCGGTCGTCAACGTGTCCGGGATCGAAATCAAGGGCCGGGCCTATCCGACAGTGACTACGGATTCTTTGGCGACCGCGAAGCTCACCGCAGAGCATTTTTTAGATCGCGGGTTTAAGCACTATGCCTACCTTGGCCCGATGAAACACAGCTATGTCCGGGGCCATTATGAATCGCTTGGCAAGGTGCTTCAGGACGCTGGCGTTGACAATCCTTTTGCCGTGTTTGACTACAAGTATGAAAGCGTTTCGAACCGCGGCTGGCACGATCAGTACAAAAAGTTAAGCGACTGGCTGATCAAGCTGCCCAAGCCCTTGGCGATCATTGCGTGGGCAACCACTGGCGCGCCGCATGTGCTCGATATTTGTCGCGACGCGGGGATTGCGACGCCGGACGATGTCGCGGTGCTTGCGTCTGATGAAGATGCGTTGTTGTGTGAGGCGACGAGTCCGCCGCTGTCGGCCGTGCTGATTGCGTCGCGTCAGATCGGCTACCGCGCGGCAGAGCGATTGGACGCCATGATGCGCGGCGGCGTTGATTCGGGTGGTACGGAACACTTCTCGCCGGTTGAGATTATTACGCGCGGATCGACCGAGACCTTTGCGATTGAAGACAAAGAGCTGCTTAGCGCCGTGCTGTACATGCGGCAGAACGCGTTCGGCCCACTGACGGTTCAGGAAATCGCGGACGCGGTGCCGATGACTCGCCGGTCGCTGGAGCGCAAGTTTCAGAGCAACTACGGGCGTACGCCTTTGACCGAGCTGCATCGGCTACGCCTCGCGCGAGCGAAGCAGCTGCTCGCACAAACGGATCAACCCATCGCACAGGTTGCAGAGGCCTGCGGCTTTGGAACGCCTGAATACCTCGCGACGCGCTTTCGGGTTGAGGTCGGCACAACGCCTCTGCGTTTCCGCTCGATTTCGCGTGGGCGATGACCGGGATCAACGTAAGGAAGCGTGTCGAAGCGACTGCGTACCCCATCCGTCCTTATCACGTGATGCTGACTCGGGCGTGACGCAAACGAAAAGTAAAGAGACGGAGATACACCTTGTGCCTTTCTCGTCGAACTTCTACCGTATTGCTAGGTATCCATCGCCTCGACATTGAATCACCGATCAACCGTATCACTTACCAGCGAGATTTTATGATCAGCCTGCTCTGCTCCCGCATGATGTTGGCCGCGTTCTTGCTTGTCTTGATGCAAGCGGTTTATGCCTCCCCAGCGAAGGGGCAGTTGACCGCCTTTGCGGAGAATGATCGGTACAGCTTGTCGGTGCGTGCTGCCGATGGCGCGGTGGTGGTTGCGTTGCGAGACGGGACGGTCCGAGCGTTCACGCCGGACTTTAAGGTGCTGTACGCGGAGAAGGATCCGCAGTTGGCGAAGAAGCCTGCGGGCTATGAGAAGGTCAACTACGTCGTGCCGACATGGTTTGTCGGTGAAGGCGTAACCGACGGCGGGCTGCGTACATTAGATACCACCGTGGTCGGCGGCGAAGGGCTTGCCGCGGGATCGGAAGCGGGGGACATCGAGGGCCGAACGGCTGACCTGTAGCAGGCCGCTGCGCGGGCAAGCCTCACGGCAGAGAGTACAAAAGTTGTTGGCGAAACAGTGGTCTGGAAGATGACGCACAAGGGCTTGGTTGCACTCACCGCGACGGTCTCGCTGCCAGCGGGGTCCGCGGAGCCAGTGCTTTCGTTTGAAACCAAGGTGTTGCGGGACGGGTGGTTTTCGGTGGGGTACTGCGGTGCTCCGAGTGTCGCGTCAAGCGAAATTGATGAGATCTTTCAGCCGTTGATTTGGAATTACAAGCGGTTCCCCGAGCGGTCGTACCTGACGCAGTCGTATCGCTGTCCGATCCCCGGGGCGTTTGTTGCGCACGAGGGTGTGACGGTGTCGGTGATTGGCGACCCGGCATACCTGCCGTTTGACCCGTTGCCGGTATGGAAGAACGCGCAGTTCGGCGTGTCGGTGCGCAGCATCGACGGCAAGGCCCAGCCTGCGATTTTCGCCCCTGTCCTTGGCGGCATGGGATCCAAGATAAAAGCGGGCAAGCGACTTAGCTTCAAGGCCCACCTGCTCGTCAGCACGGGCACGGTTGATGTTGCCTTTGAACACGCGGCACGAAATCTCTTTCGCGTCACCGACTACCGACAGAACAACCTCGCGTCGCTGAACACCACGCTCGACAACATGATCGATTACGGCATGAGCGAGTACAGCCGATTTAATGAACATCTGCGTGGCTGTTCGTATGCGACGGATGTGCCCGGCGCGGTGAAGAACGTCTCGGCGCTGCACCCGTTGTCGCTTGCGATGGTGACAGATAGCCGCGAGATCTATGCCCACCGTGCTCGGCCGATCATGGAGTACATGATGTCGCGGGAGAAGTTCCTGTTCGCGGTCAGTCCGGATGTCAAAATTCAGAATCCGTCGTGGCTGCTTAGAGGCCCCTGCGCACCGCTGACGGAAATCGCAGCGCTGCACGCGATGACGCAGCAACGTAACCCGCACTTCTTGGCCGCCGCCAAGGAATTGCGCAAGGTCGACCGCGTCTTAAACCTCGACACGCCAGCCATTGGCGACTCGTTTCAGAACAACTTGGCGCTGTATGAAGTGAGCGGGGAGCGTGCGTATTTAGACCGCGCGGTGAAGCAGGCCGACGCGTATTTACAGACCGAGTTCGATCGGCCGATGGACTTTGATCGTCGGCCGGGGATGTTCTTCTGGGTCGGGTTCGTGCCTTCGTTCCACGACCTGTTGACGCTTTATGAGGCGACGGGCGAGAAGCGTTTCCTCGACGCGGCCCACCGCGCCGCCCGTGACTACGCGCAGTATCTCTGGCAGGGCCCGGTCATCCCTGATGGCTCGATCACCGTGCATCCCAAAGGGAAAGCGCCGCACTATTGGTATCTCAAGGGCAAGGGCCATGCGCAGATGAAGGTGCCCAAAGAAACCGTGCCCGCTTGGAGGCTCTCGGAAGTCGGGCTGATCTCCGAGTCTTCCGGCACCAGCCACGGACACCGCGGGATCTTCATGACCAACCACGCGCCGTGGTTCCTCCGCATCGGCCAACTCACCGGCGACCGCTTCCTCCACGATATGGGCCGGTCGGCGATGATCGGGCGCTACACCAACTTCCCCGGCTACCACATGAACACCGGGCGGACCACGGTCTACGAAAAGCCTGATTACCCGCTGCGCGAACACAAAGCACTCGGCTACAACTCGATGCACTACAACCATCCCTGGCCGATGGCGTCCATGGTCTTGGATTACCTGGTCTCGGATACCTACGCCAAGTCCGAGGGTGCGATCGATTTCCCAAGCCGATATGCCGAGGGCTACGCGTACCTGCGCAGCAAGGTCTATGGCGATCGGCCGGGCAAGGCGTACGACGTCGAAGACCTCTGGCTTTGGATGCCCAAGGGGCTCGTCGACACCGGGCACATCGAACTGAACTACATCGCGGCGCGCGGCGACGGCGTGATACTCGTCACGCTCACCAATCAGTCTGACCAGACGGTCCGCTCGAAGGTGAGCTTAAGTAATGATCGATTGACGATTGGAAACGATGCGCCGGTCCGCGTTTGGCGGGACAACAAACTGGTAGAGCCGACGACGTATAGCGCAGCGGGTGTTGAAGTCGAGGTGTCGCCCGGCGGGATCACCGTGCTCGAGATCGGTAGCGCTACAGTGAAGCCCGCTTTCCAACGGCAGGTCAAAGAAGGTCAAGGCGCGGCATGGAAACAAGGCACTGCTGACCTGGACTTCGGCGGAACGCACGGCATGATCCTCTCCATGGGCGACGACCTCACCAGCGCCTACGTCTACACCCAAGCGACCTTCCGCGTCCTCAGCAAAGTCGTCTTCCACTACAACGACGGCAGCGGCTGGAAGCAGGTCGTCGACGAGAGCTACCCCTACGAATTCACCGCCGAGTTGCCTATGGGCGCGGAACAGTTCGAGTACTACCTCGAAGCAACACGCGTCAACGGCAAAGTCGAAAAGACCGACACCGCGCGCATGCAGCGATGAGTTTTATGGCCGCGGGCGGAAGCCCGTCGGCCTGCGTGTGCCAAGTGCTACGGCGTTTGATGGCAAGCCCGCTTATCCAGGCCGACGGGCTTCCGCCAGCGGCTATAAAAGCACCCCAGCCATGCAACATGGCATCTAAACATCTCGCCAGCACTGTCGCAATCGCGACGAAACTAAACGCGAACGCATCTTGTTTGGCCCCGATTAGGGCGTACTCTATCTAAGTAGTGAATTGGCGTGAGCAAGCAACTGCATTTTGGCTTGCTTTGCTGAACGGCTGCTTTTGTTGTCGTGTTCACGGCACATCGGGTTTTTTCCCCGCAAAGCGGGAGCCCAACGATCAACGAGCGCTTCATCGCTCACATTCTTAATGGAGGCTACCAAATGGTAAATACGAAACTTAGCACACGCATCGCGACATCCGCAGCACTCGCGGTCATGATGGCCAGCGCCGGAACGGCATCGGCGGTGCTTTTAGATATCTCCGCGACCGCCGATTCCACTATCCGTGAAAGTACGTTGGCCAGCAGCCAGTCCGCCAGCCAAGTCATTTTTGCAGGCGACACCAACGCAGCGTCGGGCACAGATTTCCTGCGAAGCGCCATCTCCTTCGACCTAGATTTAGCTGAACTAGCCGGTGCGACAATTAACAGTGCCACCTTGACCCTGACCGTCCGCAGCAGTGACAGCAATAGTGCAGATGCTGATATTACGGTCAATCTTCACGAACTGTCTGCTTCTTTTGACAACTCAGTCACTTGGACCTCAAGAAACGGTACGGATAGTTGGACCACTGCTGGTGGTGACTTCGGTGCGGTTCTCGCTTCGATCAGAGGCAATCCAAACACCGTAGCGACGGGTACTGAGTTCGACTTTACTTCTACCGACTTGACGAGTTCAGTCGTCGGAGCGAACGGTGGCGCGCTCAGCCTGTTGATCAAGGGTGATGTGGAAGACGGCACGGTCCGTAACCTCTTTCAGTTCGCTTCAAACGAAAACACATTTGCATCGCCAGGCCCGGTCCTGACGATCGATTACACCCCTGTCCCCGAGCCCACCTCGCTGGCGCTGCTTGGCCTTGGTGGCCTGCTGATCGCACGTCGTCGACGCGGCTAAGCACAATTGATTTCTCCTATGCCTTCGGCCCGTTGATTCGGGCCGAAGGCTTTTAGCGCCTTTCTTTATGGCCGTTGCTTTTCAGCCCGGTCTGCCTCAGGGAGTTTCACATGCGTAAAGCCTTCACACTCATCGAACTACTCGTGGTGATCTCGATCATCGCGCTGTTGATCGCGATTCTCTCGCCCGCACTCGGCGCTGCACGCAGATCCGCACAACTCACCAGCAACGCCAATCGTGTTCGCAGCTTTCAACAGGTCGGCATTGGCTACGCGGTTGATAACAAAAGCGTACTCATGGACTGGGCCAACCTCCGTGGTAATTGGGGAGCCAGCAGCGGTAACACCAACAGCAGTGTCTTTCCATATTGGCTTCACCCTGAAGCCAAAGACACGCTTGTCGAC
>JBGCDC010000174.1:0-3935 GCA_045105055.1 Phycisphaeraceae bacterium
ATCTCAGGTTGCAAGTCGTAAGTCGCGACGCTTGGTGACTGCGCCATCTCGCGGGTCTCGCCTTCGAACGGCTCTTCACGATAATCGTTGGCGAAGAAAGTGACGTGCGGAAACTTCTCGGTCTCAGCACAGCGGAACTGCGTTTTACCTTGCTTAGAAAGGTATTCCCCACCAACGTCCTGCATTTTTGGCGGCTTGGGGTAGGCGACTTCCAGGCCCGGAAATGCTTTGAAGGTCTCGTCATACGCGGTCATCGTCACGTAGCGGATGTTCAGCTTTTCGCCACGGTCAAAACCCTTCTCGCCGGAGTCGGGCGAGGGCGGGACATTGCCTTGGAAGTCGGGCTGCATAAACGCACGGGTAATTTCGCGTGGGCGGTCACCGCGGTAGTTGTAGAAGAGGACGGTGTCGCCGTCGGCGATGGGGTCGGGCTTGCCGATGAAGCGTGGCGTGATGAACTCATCACCATTCTGTGAGTCGTTCGTTGGGTTGTCGTAGTAGTCTTGAATCGCAGCGGCGGCGGTGTCATATGTCGGCGCATCGCCTTTGCCAGTAAGTAAATCATAAGCTCGCTTCACGCGCTCCCATCGGTTGTCGCGGTCCATCGCCCAGTAGCGCCCGCAGATACTGGCGATGCGCCCCGCACCGATGTCGGCGAGCTGTGCCTCGATCTGTTCGATAAAACCTTTGCCCGTGAATGGGCCGGTGTCTCGGCCGTCGGTGAAGAGGTGCAAGAGGATTTTGTCAGTGGGGACACAGCGCAGTTTACAGAGCTTGACTAGGCCATAGAGGTGATCGAGCAGGCCGTGCACGCCGGCATCGGAGGCGATACCCAAGAGGTGGATGCTATGGCCGTGGCCGTTGGCGTTTTCGATCGCATCGCAGAGCGCGTGGTTGTCGTTGACCTCGCCGGTGCGGACCTGTTTGGAGATGCGCACGGATTCCTGATCGACGACTCGGCCGGCACCGATGTTCTGGTGGCCGACCTCGGAGTTGCCCATCGTGTCATCGGGCAGGCCGACGTCTTCGCCGGAGGTGTGGATCAACGTCGCGGGGTAGGTCGCCATGAGCGCATCGGTGCGTGGCGTCTTGGCGAGTTTTACCGCGTTGAACTTGTCATGTTCGGGGTTGGGGTTCTCGCCCCAGCCGTCACGGACGATGAGGACAACGGGCTTTGGAGTGTCGGACATGGTGTACTCTTTGTGCTTACGAAAAACGCATTGTAGATGATCGCGATAGCGCCTGGTACCGAGCTTATTTGGCCTTGAACTCTATCGCTGCTTCGACCGCGCGATCCGCTTGTAGCAGCCCCGCACCATACGTCGCGTCAAGCCCGGGCTCGCCCATGTCTTTGCAGGTCTCTTGCATGAGGCGTTGCAGATGCCACACCGGGAGGTCCGGGTTCGCTTCAAGCATCAACGCTGCGACACCAGCGGCGTGTGGACCCGAGAAAGAGTTGCCCCGTGGCCCGATCGCGAAGACATAGCCCGCCTCATCTTCGTAGACAACTTCTTTAAGCCGACCAGCCCGCGTGCCGGTCCAGACTGCTTTATGTGTCCACATTGGAAAATCTGCGTTGCACGCAGTGACGTCCGGCTTGATTAGCAGCGTTCTCTCATCATCCACATCGTCGTAGTAGCGGATGCCCTTCCAAGACACCGGACCGCGACTACTGAAAGCCGAAACAGTCCTCTCCACACCGACGCCGCCCGCAGCGATCACGCAGGGGATATCTTTAGGCGATCCAATCTGCTTACCCACAGGCCAACGCTGCGCGTAGTTGCCAGCGCCGCCGACCGAGACAATCCCCGCTGCGGAGAGGTGCTCATGGGCCGTGCGATACAGCCCGCGGTACTGGCCCATCTTTGTAGGTTCAAATGTGTAGCTCATGGAGAGGACGTCGGCCCCGTGCTCCAACGCGTATTCATAGGCACGCAGCTGACCATTGCCGACCAAAGGCATGATTCTTGCCCGCGGCGCAACACCCGTCGCAATCGGTTCTTCCCCACCGGTTGGTCGGCCAGCGATCACGCCCGCACACAGTGTCCCGTGTCGGTGACCAAGCGGCTTCACCGCGTAAGGGCTGTCCTGCATAAAGTTGTAGCCAAAGACATCGTCGATATAGCCGTTGCCATCGTCATCCTTGCCGTTCACCTGTTCTTTGGGATTGCGCCACAGCGATGGGAGTAGTGCAGGCACGGCCATCATGCCATCGTCAAGCACCGCCACGACAACTCCCTTCCCCGCGATATCATTCTCCCGCCAAACCCGGTCAGCACGGATCGCTTCTAGGTTCCACGGGACCTCCAAGCCCTCTGCATCAAAAGGCACATCAATATTAATGACACGGTCTTTACTGAGCTTTCGGTACAACGCGTTCATGCTTTCAATCGGGCGATAAATATCCGCAGCCCTTGTCCGATGCTGCGCGCCGTATCGCTGACGGTAAACAAAGCCAACCGGCTCCATTGCGGCGAGTGCTCGGCGACCTTCGTCCGTCGCTTCGCAAGCAAAACCATTGATGATCCAATAACGCTGAACGCCACGCACTTCCCCCGCATCGATCAACTTCTTTAACTCAGCATCGACCGCGGCGGCGTCACGATCCGCTCTTTTCTTGAGCCCGGCAACAACACGCTTTCGTAGCTCTAGTCTTTTCGTACCGCGCGGCTGCTGCTCGCAGAACAACTCGTAATCACCGCCTTGGCTAAACAACTGATCCTCCATCCGAACAAATACCGCGACAAATCCTTCCGCATCGATTAGTCCGTCATCCAACCTTTGGTCATCGCCACGTGCAGGCTGAATCGCGAGCAAGCAGAAAAATGTCGCGAGCAGAACAATCGGCTGTGTGTATTTCATGCCACGATTCTACGTGGTGAAGCGATTGAATAGCTCAGCGGCCGTTTTACCTGCTAGGATTTTGCCATGACCGAGTTCTGCCACCACTGCGAGTACGACCTGATGGGCCTGCCAAGCGAAGGCAAATGCCCCGAATGCGGCGAGTTGTACAACAAGCACTCGTCATACCGCGTGGGGCGAACTAGCGAAACCGTCCTAGCCGGGCATATCAAGTGGATCTCGCTCGCGGCGTTCACCCTGATCGTGTTGTGCATCGGTTCGATCGCCGCGGCGCTGTCGGATCGGCCCTGGGGCGTTGTCGCGCTGACGCTCATCATCGCTAGCGTCTCGGGCTTCGGCGCGTTTGCATACTGGTGGGCAGAGCGTCAAGATCGACGCGGATCAGCCTGACCAGGAATCAAAAAACACCGTACCCAATCGGATACGGCGTCATTGAAATTCACTTAGACCATTAGCTCAGCCCCGACGGCGGCGAGCTAATAGCAAGCCACCCAACCCGAGCAACGCGAGCGAAGAAGGCTCGGGAACGAGCGTCACCATCGCTTCACCCATACCTTCGCCGATCAGATACATCGTCTCCCCATTCTGGTTCCAGTGGAAGCCTTGGTCTGCAGGCGACACATCTGCTTCGCGCCAAAATGGGCGGGTGTCGATGGTGCTCGCGAACGGGTCGTTAAGCCCAACGTTTTTTTGAGCCTGGACATGGTCTTGGATACGGTTGGCGACGTTACCCGGATTCGTGGTGTAGTTCGCCGGGTCGAAGTTGGCGTCCGACCCAGTGCTGGTCGTGCCGATGACGACTTTCATCCCGGGGGCCGAGAATTCGTTACGCAGTTCGGCGATCAGGTCGTTCATGTTGGCTTCGTACTCGGCTACAGCCGCGGTATTGAGCCGGTCGTTGAAGCCCTGGTGCCAGCCCAAGCCCTCGATATCGATCGTGTGGGTCGGGAATTGCGTGGCGACATCGCCCAGCGCTTCCTTCATCGAGTCGACCATGATGGTGTAGTACGCCCCGACGGTGCCGCCGCGGTTAGCGACCGCAGTGGGCGAGCGGAAGTCGGTAATTAGAGATT
>JBGCDC010000175.1:0-1738 GCA_045105055.1 Phycisphaeraceae bacterium
GGGTGGACAATATCTTGATCGGGTTTGAGGTCGTCGTAGGCCTCGGCGTTTTCCGCGACGGTCTTGCCGGTGACGGTCATCTGGCTGCCGTCGAGCATGTTCTCGCTGAGTAGGTACTTGATGACGCCCGGCACGCCGCCGACGTTGTGCAGCTCTTCCATCACATACTTGCCCGAAGGCTTGAGGTCGGCCAACAATGGCACGCGGTTACTCACGCTCAGGAAGTCGTCAATGCTCAAGTCGATATCAAACGACTGAGCCATCGCGATGAGGTGCAGGACCGCGTTGGTCGATCCGCCGAGCACGGTGATGAGCACCATGGCGTTTTCGAATGATGCGCGCGTGACGATGTCGCGTGGCTTGAGGTCTTCTTGCAACATGCCGAGTAGGCGCTTGCCCGCGCGGATGCACTCGTCTTCTTTGAGGCCGTCTTCGGCGGGGGTGCATGAGGAGTAGGGCAGGGATAGGCCGAGCATCTCGATGGCGCTGGCCATGGTGTTAGCGGTGTACATCCCGCCGCAGGCACCGGCACCGGGGCAGCTGTTAGACACGATGGACTGGCGTTCGTCTTCGGTGATCGTTCCCGCGATGGACTGTCCAAAGGATTGGAAGGCGCTAACGACATCTAGCTTTTCTTCTTTGCCCTTGATCGTCGCGCAGCCGGGCTTGATCGTGCCGCCGTAGAGCATGATGGATGGGCGGTTGAGTCGGGCCATGGCGATAACGACGCCGGGCATGTTCTTATCGCAGCCCGGCAGCGCGACGAGGCCGTCGTACCACTGCGCGCCCATGATGGTTTCGATCGAGTCGGCGATCAGGTCGCGCGATTGCAGCGAGAACGACATGCCATCGGTTCCCATGGAGATGCCGTCCGACACGCCGATGGTGTTGAAGCGCATAGGCACCATGTCGGCCTGCTTGACGCCTGCTTCGACCTTGAGTGCTAGGTCGTTAAGGTGCATGTTGCACGGGTTGCCCGCGTACCAGCACGAGCCGATGCCGACCTGCGGCTTGTTCAGATCGTCCGGCGAAATGCCGGTGGCCAGCAGCATCGCTTGGCTTGCGCCTTGTGATTTTGGCTGAGTGATGCGGGAAGAATATTTGTTCAGGATCTTGTCGGTCATGGTGGTCCAGTCTTTGAGGGTCAGCGGGAGATTGTAAACAACCTTGAGCGGGCGTGAACGTTTTAAAGTGCTTAGTTTTTGCGGAAAACCGGTATCGCTCGGTCGCCGTATGCTGCTTGGATCAGTATGATGCGTGCTATGCCTAAGAAGCACATGCAACCAATTTTCGCGGCGATCCTTTCGCTTTCACTTTTCACTTTGCCGGGCTGCGGCGATGGGCCCGCTGCTGAGGCACCGCCGCCGACGGCAGTGACGGTCGCCAAGCCGGTGGTGAAGACGGTCACGCAGTACCACGAGTACACAGGCAACACAGCTGCGGTGAATCAGGTGGATATCGTCGCGCGTGTGCCCGGCGTGCTGGTCAAGCAGAATTACAAACTGCTGGGCGAAGACAACCGCGTGTCGCGCGTCAACGAAAACGAGATTCTTTTTGAGATTGAGCACGAGCCTTATGAGATCGCGGTGGCGTTGGGCGAGGCGGATGTGAAGCGATCGGTCGCGCTCGAAGCCGCGGCAGAATCGGTCTTCAAAAATGTCAAGACCTCCTTCGATCGCGGCGCGGCGGCTGAGCTCGATCTGACCAAAGCGGATGCGGACTTCAAGCAGCGTACTGC
>JBGCDC010000176.1:0-1075 GCA_045105055.1 Phycisphaeraceae bacterium
GCTAAGTACATAAAAAAATAGTCGTCTTGCCTTGCGCTATCATAAATCTAACCACCGGCCTTTTGGGCAGAGCGCTAGGCATGCTGGCGATATGCTTTGACTTCTTGAAGGGTCCTTCATTGCGTAAAGCGTTTGCCCTTATCGAACTCCTGGTCGTTATTCCTATCATCCGGCTATTGATCGCGATCCTGCTTCTGGCACAGAGTTCCGCGCGGTTCGGCGCGTAATGTCCAATGCCTTAGCCGATTAAGGCAGATCGGCCTCGCCGCGACGACCTACTCCGTCGATAACAAGGATTTGTTCCCGCCCAACCGATTCAGCACCGGGTACTGGTACGACTAGCGCAACGCCGGCGGCTACCTGCCCAACGACAACGCAAGCGGCAGCCTTGAAGGCGACATCATGTCCTGCCCCAACGATAAAGTCGCGGCAAGGCTCTACTGCTTGAATAAGTGGGCGAGCCCGGTTGGGTTCAACGGCGACGCCGGCAAGGTCGATGTCATCGACGAACTCTTCGACGCGAACGACCCCGACGTGCCGAAGACACACTTAGGTCATAAAGTCGACGCGTCGGGCGTGAGCACGCTGGACTCCCTCTGGTCGCCGATGGTTTTAGACATCCGCTGATCTTTATCGCATCTCGGTGTCACCCGTCCCCAAGCCGCGCATGGCGTGGGCGTTCTTTTTCCTGTGCTGCCATTAAAAACTCAGCACGACGGCGCCGTAGTACTTGACGTCGTTGTTGCTGTTTTCATTGGGGGTGGTTGAGTCGTATTCGTTTTCGACGCCGAGCTTAAGCGATAGGCCGTCGGCCATATCCAGTTTATAGGTCCACTCGACGGAGGACTCGATGCGGAAGCTGGTGGTGTCGATGAGCGAGGGGAAGTAGAGTGCTTCGCCTGAGATCGCGGCGCGTTCGGTGAGGTGCCACTTGATGACGGACCCGCCGAAGAGGGCCTCGGGTGTGAACTCGTTGACGGAGCCGTACTCGTAGGTCCCGCCGAAGCCCAGGCGGGTGTTGACCTCGACGTCGTCGGTTTTCTTAAGGGTGTATCCGCCGCCGCCAAAGGCGCTG
>JBGCDC010000177.1:0-1767 GCA_045105055.1 Phycisphaeraceae bacterium
TCGGTCGCCATGCCCGAGAGCTTGCAAAGCACATTGGAACGCTTGGCCAGTTCTCCAAAGTCAGCCGCCCATTGCTCATCAAACCGAGCAGGATCGATCACCGGCTTAGCGATATGGTCGAGTACCAACGGCATGTCATCCGGGAGTTCATCAACCATCTTGATCGTGTTTGGTAACTGATGGCCAAAGATCAGGATGTCATAACGAAGCTTCGTTTTACTGAGTGCATTTAGTCCGTGCAGAAATGAAGGCCGTAGCATGAACGCGGGGTCTTCTTCATCTTGAATGACATGCCGAACACCTTTAAGCAGTGGCTCGTCGGCGTATCGCCCCAACACCTCCGCGATATTGTCATCTTGTAAAGGAAGCCAGCCGACAACCGCTTTGCACAATGGATTCTGCTTGGCCAAGCCAAGTAGGCAGGCGGTTTCTTCTAGGGATTGCCGAGCTTGAACCGCGACGGGTCCTTGCACATCGAAGTCGCCACGATGAGCCGCGAGATCGTCGAGGCCATAGCTCCGCTCAAGCGGCGAGCCGACGGGGATCCATGGGTACTGTTCCGCGTCGTAATCCCAGAGGTGGTGATGGCTGTCGATAATGGGCTTCGTCATGGAAAAATGCTCTGGAGGGCGAGGCTCCTGCCAAGCCGGGTGTTGCAGATGATTCGCGGCTCGGCAGGAGCCTTGCCCTCCCAAGGATCAGAACGTTCGGCAGCCGAGCGTCAAGATCAGATTAGCCCAGCCGAGCTTTTCACCGGTCTGGATCGTGAGGACGTGATCCTCACCCATCACCTCATCATAAAACGCCCACTTCTCGATCGGCTTGAGCGGCAGGTCTAGGCCCGCGTCTTTGATCGTCTTGCGGTAGTCGTTCCAAACTGGCGGGTCTTCGGCCAACCCGTACTCGCCTTCGGTTTGATACTGCATCGTGTTGATTTCTTCGACCGCGATCGCCGTGAGTAAGCCCTTGAGAACCTGATCACAGCTGAGCAAGCCAGGCATGAAGTTGAGATGTACGATCTCGGCGTTCGGGCCAAGCTTGCTCGCGACGGGGTAGTTACCGTCGGCAATAAGGACCTTGGAGTGATGCCCCGCAGAGGCAAGCGCTGCGAGGATATCGGGGTGAATCAAATCAGTTTTCAACATAGCGGTTTACATCCCGGCGCGAAGCGCACGAAGGTGGCGAGCAAAGTGGTCGGACAAGACTTCTGCGTAGGTGTCCGGGTGCGATTCGAGCACGCTACGAAGTTCAACACCGAGGGTCGGGTCGGTTAGGACCGAGCCAAAGGTGCAGTGCAGGATTTGCCGACCAGCCTTGGTAAAGCCCAAGCCTTCGGGCACTTCGGACCACAGTTCAAGGTACTCACGCTCGATCGCAGTATCGTCCGGCAACTCGCTTGGTGCGGGCGTGCCTGCGACGCTGGCATGGACGTGATAGGTCGCTTTATCAACGCCGTATCGTTCACGACCAAACTCAACAATGCGTCGAAACAGCGCCTTATCATGCCGGGCCGCGACGCGAAGCGCTTCGAGATAGCTCGTGCCAGCGGTCTTGACGTGGAACCGCCCTTTTGTCGCGCGAGCTAGTGCGGGGTACATCGAGATCTTATCCGATCCCGAGTGAAGGCTCAGCTTGTAAGGCCCAACGAGTTCGGCGATCGCGTTGTGATCGACCATCGATGCTTCGAGTGCCGCGACATCGCCGATGTAGTCGACACCCTTCTCGAGTTCGCCGATAAATCGCGGGGCGAGCGAAACGAGCTTCATC
>JBGCDC010000178.1:0-2409 GCA_045105055.1 Phycisphaeraceae bacterium
TACCCCGGCGGTCCGTTTTCAAGAAGAGCGCTGCGAGCAATCACGCGGCAAGCCGCGGCACTTCATTATTACCAATCCCAAATCTCTAATCCCTAAACCCGATCCTTCGGCGTGATCGGGCGGTCGACTCGGAAGACGCGGTTGCCTTTGTATTGGCCGAGGTTGCCGATGAACTTACGCTTGCCTTCGATCTCGAGTGAGAGTGGCGAGGACGCGGGTTTTTCGGTGAGGATCAGGTCGCCGACTTCGAGGTTTTTCAGGTCGCTGATCTTGATCGTCGTGTCGGCGAGGATCGTCGAGATATCGACGCGAGCTGCGTCGAGATGGTTGGCCAGTTGGGTGCGGACCTTCGCGTCTCGGCTGTGCCGTTTGTACGCGGCCCAGGTCTGGTTGCTGAGTTTTTCGATCAACGGCTCGATGACGTTGTAAGGAATGCAAAGCGACATCGTGCCCGCGCGGTTGCCCATCTTTAGCTCGAAGCTCACGACCACGACCACTTCGTTGGGCGGGACGATCTGCACGAGCACAGGGTTGGACTCGGTCTCGGCGACGCTGAAGTTGATTTCCTTGACGTTGGACCAGGCCTCCTTCATGCCGACGACGGCACGGTCGAGGATCTTGTTGACCAGCCGCATCTCGATCGCGGTCAGGGGGCGCTGCGGGATGAACAGGTCGGCGTTGGACCCGCCGAGCAGGCGGTCGATGACGGGGTAGATGATCAGCGGGCTGATTTCCATGCACATCGTGCCGTCGAGCGGCTCGCAATCGATGAGCGCGAAGCACGTCGGGTTGGGCAGCGAGTGGGTGAACTCGGAGAAGGTCATCTGCTCGATCGAAGCGACCTTGACTTCCATGATCGTGCGGAGGAAGCCCGAGAGCAGGGCACCGAAGCTTCGGCTAAACGATTCGTGCAGGGTCTCGAGCGCCCGCATCTGGTCTTTGGAGACGCGCTCGGGGCGTTTGAAATCGTACTCACGGATCTCGAATTCTTCGGGCAGAACCCGGTCGTCGATCGTGAAGATTTTCTTTTCTTTGGCCGTATTCTCAACGGTCTCAGCTGGCCCAGCCTCGACAGCAGCGAGCAGGGCATCGACTTCAGATTGATCAAGGACGTCGGACATCGGGTAGGGCTCTGTGGTTGCGTACTGGTTTGTTATCGGCACGTCGTGGCCGGAGGCTACAATCCGGGCTGTTAGACTGCTGCTGCCGATCCGGCAATACTTCGGAATAGCATGCCGACTAGCGGGGTTGTGCTAGTGCTGCGGTTGAGTCTGCAAGCATCATTTGAGCCAAAAGGGACGAATAACAAGTGATAAATACGAGCCTGATGAAACTGACGAGCCTAGCGGCGCTACTAACTTTGGCACTGTTGCCCACGCTGGCCCACGCACAGTTCGGTGGCGTTGACGACGATCACCCCGTCGCGCTCGACCTGCAAGCGTCCAAGGCTCAGGCTCGGCCAGGCGATCAGATCATCCTCGCCCTGAAGATCGATATTTCCGAAGAGATCGACGAGGATGATAAGACATGGCACATCTACCCGCCTCAGGAGATGCACACGGGCACCGAGATTGCGAGTTCGCTTTCGCAGACGATGCCGGAGAGCTTCACGGTGGGACAAGTTCAATGGCCTAAGCCTAAGGATTACGCGAATGCGTTTGGCGATCTTCAGCCTGCGTACGGCGGGCAAGTTGTCGTTTACCTGCCGGTGATCGTGCCTGAAGATGCCAAGCCAGGCTCATACGAATTAGGGGTCACCTTCAGCTATCAGGCCTGCCGGGCCGTGTGTCTGTTTCCAACCGACACGCCGTTGTCGATCAGCATAGAAGTCGTTGCGCGTGACGCAGAAGTAAGTGGCGTGGATTTGTCAGATAGCGAACTCTTTGCTGGTTTCGACCCGTCGGTTTGGGCGGCGCTGCAGCAGGGCGAAGGGGTGTTTGTTGAAAGCTCTAGCGCTGAAGGCATCATTCTAGACCTCTATCTATTTGAGGTAGACCTGGCCAGCATGGGCACCATCGCGTTGCTGGGCTTGCTGGTCGGCGTGTCACTAATCGGCGGGTTCTTGTTGAACTTCACGCCTTGCGTCTTGCCCGTCATCCCGATCAAGATCATGGGCCTAAGTCAGTCGGCAGGCAGCCGAGGCAAGATGCTCTTGCTGGGCTTCGTCATGTTCCTCGGTGTGCTCGCGTTTTGGAGTGTCTTTGGCTTCTTCTTCGCCTTTCTCAAGCAGTTCAACACCGTTAGCGAACTCTTCCAGCAGTGGTGGTTCACGATCGGCGTGGGCATCATCGTCGCGGCCATGGCCGTAGGCATGTGCGGGCTGTTTGCGGTGCGGCTACCCAACTGGGTCTACGCGATCAACCCCAAGCACGACAGCATCCATGGCTCGTTTGGCTTTGGCGTCATGAC
>JBGCDC010000179.1:0-4705 GCA_045105055.1 Phycisphaeraceae bacterium
ACGGGCAGATGCTCGTCACCTTTGACCAGAACTACCAGATCCGCGACCTCTACTTCCCGCACGTCGGGCAGGAGAACCACGCTGGCGGACAGCCTTGTCGCTTCGGCGTCTGGGGCACGATCCCGCAGCAACGCCTCAAGGAACACCCCAAAGAGAAACGCCGAAAGCGCATGTACTGGTCCGACAAGGGCTGGCACATCGAACAGAAGTACCAGGAAGACACCCTCGCGACCCGCGTCGAGATGACCAACGACGAGCTGATGATCAAGCTCATCTGCACCGACGTCGTCGACTACCACAGGCCGATCATGGTCCGCCGAATCGAGGTCGTGAACCTCTCGGATGAAGACCGCGAAGTCCGACTGCTCCACCACCACGACTTCCAGATGTACGGCTTCAAGGTCGGCGACACAGCCTATTACGACCCGCAGCTCAGAAGCGTCATCCACTACCGCAAAGAACGCTATATCACCACGAGCTTCTACCTCGATGGCGAACAGCAGACCGACCAATACGCAACAGGCAACGCGGGCTTCGGCGGCGCGGAAGGCACCTGGCGTGATGCGGAGGACGGCCAACTCGGCATGAACCCCATCGCACAGGGGGCCGTCGACTCGACCATCCTCTGCTCCGTGCAGCTCCCGGCCAACGACACACGCGTCGCGTACCTCGTCATCGGCTGCGGCAAGCAGTACAGCGACTGCGAAGAGATCCACCGCTTCCTGCACCGCGAGACGCCGCAGAACGTCATCGACCGCACCATGGCATACTGGAAGCTATGGCTCGCCGCGACACGCACCGAGTTCGACAACGAGGACGAAGACACCGGCCTATCCAACAAGGTCTATGACCTCTACAAAAGATCCCTACTCACCGTCCGCACGCAGATCGACAACGGCGGCGCCATCATCGCCGCAAACGACAGCGACTACCTGCAGTTCAGCCGTGACACGTATTCGTACCTCTGGCCACGCGACGGCGCGTTTGTTGCAGACGCCATGGCCGCGGGCGGGTTCCCCGATGTCTCGCGCAGCTTCTACAAGTTCTGCTCCGAGGTCATCACCAAACGCGGCATGTTCCTGCACAAGTACACGCCCGACGGCTCACCCGCATCGAGTTGGCACCCTTGGGTCGACGCCAAGGGTCGGCCGCAGATGCCGATCCAAGAAGACGAAACCGCGCTGGTCATCTGGTCGCTTTGGCGGCACTATGTCCGCTACCGAGACATCGAGTTTGTTCGGCCGATGTGGGTCAAGCTTGTCCAGCCCGCTGCCGAGTTCATGGTCCGCTACCGCGACCCGGACACGAAGCTGCCACTGCCAAGTTACGACCTTTGGGAAGAACGCTGGGGCGTGCATGCCTTCACGGTCGCATCGGTTTATGCCGGTCTCAAGAGTGCTTGGCAGTTCGCCGTGTGCTTCGGTGACTCTAAGCGTGCCAAGCGATACGCCAAGGCCGCGGACGAAGTGCGTCAAGCCTTCTGCAAGCACATGTGGTCTGAAGAGCACGGCCGATTCCTACGCCGCATCGAGCCGGTCGACACCGACCGCATCGCCGAATTCATGGCAGATATCTTCGAGAACCGCGAGCCACGACAAACCCTGCCCGACGCGATCAATCGCCTGCCAGGCGTCAACGAGTCGGCGAACGGCTGGTCCGTGCCTAGCAACATCGAGCACAAGCCCGACACGAATATGGACGCCTCCATGTTCGCCATTTTCGCGATGGGGCTGCTCCCCGCTAATGACGAACGCGTCGTCGCCACGATGAAGCAGATCGAAGAACGCCTGACCATCAAGACATCCGTCGGCGGGGTCGCGCGATACGAAGACGACTACTACCACCAGGTCAGCCAAGACACCGACAACATCCCTGGCAACCCATGGTTCATCTGCACCCTGTGGATGGCGGACTACAAGATCGCCAAGGCCACGACGGTCGAAGAGGTCAAACAAGCCGCGCCATACTTGGAGTGGGTTGCTGATCGAGCGTTGCCTTCGGGCTGCTTAGCCGAGCAGGTCCACCCCGAGACAAACGCCCCGCTGTCGGTCAGCCCGTTGACGTGGAGCCACGCCACGGTCGTCGCGACACTGGTTGCATACCTGAATAAGATCGAAGCGATCAAAGAAGCCGAGCGCACCGGCCACAGCCTCGGCTCAGCCATGCCCGAAGCAGCCACAATGCGCGAAGGCCAAAACCGCCACGCGATCAGCGATGCAGTGCCAGAGTTGAAGTAGATGCATCGTTAGCCGTCGGGCCACGCCCGGACGGATGCGCCACAATGAATCTGCCCGCCCGCGTATGACGCGGCGGCTACGGCAACACGCCAACCCTGCCAACCAAGCTTTGGCAGCCTTGCGCTATCGCCTAGTGCGATCGTTAGGAGTCTTGTGGAGTAATAGCTTGTTTCGTCGGGCGATCGGCCAGAATCAAGCCTGCGCCGCAGGCCGCTATGAGGCAAACGAACAGCCCACCAGAGATGTAGTCCGTGAAGATATTCGTCGTGTTGGCTTCTTCGAGTTGCTCCAAGAACTCCTCGCTCTGAAACATCATGGCCAACGTGAACAGGCAAAACAGCGCGACCCCTGCACCCGAAACCAAAACGACGCCGGCGTGACGCTTCCAATACCCGAAGCGATTGAGAGACAGACCGCACAGTAAAAACACGGTCGCGATCGCCAAAAATACGGCAACCATTGTCCACTTGACCTCGATTGGCGCGCTTAGGAATGAGAGCAAGCCTGCTGTGTACACAAAAAAACCAGAGACGATATAGAGCAGGATGCAGAAGACGTTAATCTTGGGGGTTGCTTTTTTTCGCAAGGAAGTATTCCGTTGCCGAGGGGCGAAAGAGGAAGAAAGCGATCAACAGAAAAACCACGAGGCTGGGGATCAGCATGAGCTTTGCAGGCGAGGTGGCCAACGCAATCACGAACCCCAATATATTCCAGCCGACATAAACCCATCGGCCCGCGTTCATCCCCATGAGCATTGCGATGCCGCAGCCGATCATGACCGCGGTACCCAAAAACGACATCGCGTATTGAACCGAATGAGGCAGCGGCGTCGCATCCATGACCTTCTCAACTGCGGGATTACCCATCATCGCTAGCGTCGTAACGAGGGAGAGGCTGCCAAGCACGATGAGGATCCAAGAGATGACAGCAATCGAGATCGGACGTTGAGGAGCAGATTCGTTCATTGCGTCTTTCTTTATTTACCTAAAGGCCCAGAAAATAGTCTTCGTCATCATAAAGACACTCGCCGCCTTGTGCTGGACACATAACCCTGCCCTGCGTGCGCTTGACTAACTTTGCTTTCGGTCTAACCCTGCCAACCAACGCTTGGCAGCCTTCGATCCCACATTGATTTCACCTGTGCATAACGATCGCCAGCTTGCTGGTTTGGGCCGACGCGCGTATCCTTTCACCTGCGTTCAGGGGCCGGTTTTTCGGCGTCTGTGCTCTCTTAGGTCGGCCCGCCGACCAGCCGCTCAGGAACTGTGCCTTAAGCGTGATGCTTACCCCGATCCTCCTTTTCGTAGCCTCTGTGCTCGGTGCCTTCGCGCTGGTGCTGTTAATGCCCACGCCCGGTCGAAACCTTCGGCCGCTGGGGGGGCTCATCGCCATCACCGCGCTCGGCGTCGCTTGGCTTAGCATCGCACTGGGCACCGACCTCATCACGCAGCTCACCGAGAAGACGCTCGGCCTGCCTTCCATCGCCTTTGCCTACTACTACGTCTTCAGCTTCATCGCCATCGCCTCGGCCGTCCGCGTCATCACGCACAAACGACCCGTCTACTCGGCGCTGTGGTTCATCATGGTCGTGCTGTCCAGCAGCGGGCTGCTACTTGTACTCAACGCCGAGTTCATGGCCTTCGCGATGATCATCATCTACGGCGGCGCGATCCTTGTCACCTACATGTTCGTCATCATGCTCGCCAGCCAGAACGAGCCCAAGCACGACGAAGACATCCCCGAGTACGACCGCTACGCCCGTGACCCCCTTTGGGCTTGTGCCGCGGGTTTCTTGCTCTTGGCCGTGCTGCTGTCGGTCTACTACTCGCCGAACACGATCGAGCCGAACCCCGCTGCGGCGATGCGGACCGATGCCGAGCTGATCGAGACGCACCTCGCTGACCGTGCACTGCAAGTGGGCAACGAAGAGCTCGCCTCCTCGCCAAGCGCTTCTGCGACCAAGCTGAGCAACGCTGAGCGTGTTGGCCTGGATCTATTTGAGGCACACCCGCTCGCGATTGAATTGGCCGGGATCATCCTGCTGGTCTCGCTGATCGGCGCGGTGGTGATCGCAAAGACGCACGTGCCCAACGAGGACACCGCCGCGGCGGAACACGACAAACGATTGATGATGATCGACGACCAAGACAAGGGGGTCGTGTAATGCTGACAGCCCTCACCGACATCAACCCTGCCAACCTGCCTTTGGCAGCCTTGACCGAAACCGCATCGCTCAGCTCGCTGGCCTTGTCGCACTTTCTGATGACCGGGGCGATCCTGTTCGTGCTCGGCATGATCGGCTTCGTCACGCGACGCAACCTCATCATCATGTTCCTCTGCACCGAGATGATGTTCCAAGGCGTCGTGATCTCGCTCGTCGCCTTCGCGCTGTTCCACAACAACGTGACCGGGCAGACCTTTGTGATTTTTGTATTGACCATCGCCGCAGCGGAAGCGGCGCTGGCACT
>JBGCDC010000180.1:0-5136 GCA_045105055.1 Phycisphaeraceae bacterium
CTTGGCGGTTAAACATGCCTTGGCAAACACTATCTCACTCCGGATCAGGCAAGTCGTCACAGAACGCGGCCAACTCATCGAGCGATGGCGAGTGGGCGTTACGCACATAAAACCCGCTCGTACCCGTACCCGCACACAAGGCTTGTTCGATCGGCAACCCCGCCAATAAACCCAAGCAGAAGCCGGCGTTGAAGTTGTCGCCGGCACCGGTGGAGAGCTTGGGCTTGGCGACGAACGGGCCTTTGAAGACAGCGGATTCGATGCCTTTGTCCGTCTTGATCACAGCAGCAGCACCTTCGCGTGGGTGTACACAAACGCAGTGGACATCGAGCGCCTCGCGCAGGTCTTTCGCGATCTGTTCGATGGCTTGTTTCTGTTCCGCGTCGCTATCAGGCATCGCGACGCCCAGCACCTTGGCGACTTGCGCGGCTTCGGACATGTTGAAGCCAACAACAACCTTCGACTGCGTGTTGAGTCGCTTGGTCAGTTCCATCGCCTCAGCCAAGTCTTCATCCGTCCGCTTGCTCGGGTCGGCAAGGTCGATGAAGACGTATCGGCTGTTGTCCATCTGCGGGAGGACGTCTTCGATGAGGGCTTCCCAGATGGTGTTGAGCTTGGTGAGCATGGTCCAGTTGACCATGCCGAGGAACTTGGTGTTGCGGACGATCTCGACGTAGGCGGCTCGGCCGATCTGCTCGTCGATCGTTTCCTGGTTGACGTGGCGGAGTGACGCGTGCTTGCCGAGCATGAGCTTGCCATCATCGAACTCCAGCGCGTCGGTGTGCCCCGGCTCGGCGATGGAGTGGACGGTGGCCATCTCTGCGAAATCGTTGAAGACGGGGTTGAGCTTGCCTTCGCCGAGGTTGCCGATGTAGGTGACGGGCAGGCCGGCGGTGGCCATGGCATTGGCCATGATGGGGCCGTTGCCGCCGAGCTTTTCGAGCTTGGTCACGAGCTCGACATTAGACGATCGCCCAGCCGAGTCGACGATCCGCTGACCGAACTTATCGAGCGTGTGTACCGGCTCATAGTTGTCGGTGTCGTGTCGTTTGTCCACGACAGCGATGATCGCATCGACAAAGCCATCGAACCCGATGAGCACGGGCGTATCTTTAATGGAAGCGGAAAAAGTGCGGAGACCCGCGGCAGCGGCTTGTGCGGTTTTGGTACGAGTGGGCATGGTGGGCAATCGGTTTTTTAGGCGTGTTAGCAGGCGGCAGCGTTATAGTGGTTACATCTGGGGCACGATCATAGTCGATAGAACACCCTTAGATGATCAACTGGAGCGATGCAATGAGACCTTCCCCATGCAAGCAAAGTCATGTCTTGCTGTGTTTGCTAGGCATCGCGGCTGGGCTGGCGTTTGCATGGACAACGCCGGCACAGGCCATTGCAGAAGTAGCCCCTGTTGAGCAAGCACCCGCAACACTTGATGCGGAGCGTTTCGACTTTGAAGGCGGCGTGCTGGTGCTGGATCGTCAACTACTCGAGCACCGCGACTGGATTATCCCGCTACTCAATGAAGAGATCGCTCGCGCGAAGATGCCTACGCGGTTCGACCAAAACGCGATCAACACGGCAGCCCAGCAGATCGTTGACACCGCATACGACATGCTCGGCATTGCAAAAGAAGGCGACGCATACGAACAAGCGATCATGAGCCGAACGAGATCGTTCATCAGAAACGAGTCGCCCGCTTTCAGATTCGCAGAAGAAACCACCGTCTACGTCCTTACCCGCGAGACCATCAAGGCCTACCTCCGAGCCCGCGGAACACTGCCCTTTTGTACCTATTCACAAAAAGACGACCGCGTCGATTTCAGCACCGGCATCACGTGGGGTCAACACAATCAGCTCTTGCCCGAACTCCTCATTCCCAAAGGTATGACAGCCCAGCCCGGTGAATCATTTGGGCCCGACTGGTTCCGCCGCATCCTGCGCACGCTCTATCTCTACCCCAAAGACACGCTCCCGGACATGCTGTTCAAAGACGTCGCGGGCCTACCTCAGAAGAACCCCGACCAAGCCATCAGCTCGATGAGTTTTTACCAAGCCGTGTCGGGCGTGTGGCTCTCGCTCTTCAAAGAACAGACCCAGCTCTACGAAGACGATCACACTGCATGGTTCACCAACGGCATCACATTCGCCTTGACCGAGGAGCTCCTTAAGCAGATCGAACAAGAGCGTGCTTTAGGCATGCTTTATCATCTCAAAACCGGCGGTGGAGACCCGGCGCTAGGCCTACCTGTACAGCCAAGCCGCAGTGCGTATTTGCGGTACAGGCCGCGGCACCTTGTCTTCCTAGCGACCAGCCGCTACCACGCCAAGCTGGAATCCTATCGCTATGCAGCCTCAATTCTCGAAGCACAAGAACTCGTCAAGCACATCACACCCAATCGCCTGCCCGAACTGATGCAGCTGCTTAGCCAAGAGCAAATCAATACCACAGCCAAGCTCGAAGCCGCGATCAACGAAACGTTTGGCTACGACATCGGTGCTCGGCTGGACCTTTATCAGCCCGAGCAAACCGTTGAAGAAATGCATGCCCAGGCGATCAATGATTTCATGCAGAATCGTAATGCAGGAGAGATGACCGGAGCTGTGATCAACCTGATCCGTGCACACGAGTTTCAGATCGGCCAAGCAATGGGCGATCAGCCGAAGCTGTACCCGCCGTTGTATGACATGATCGTCGGTGTAGAGGGCGAGCGTGAGGCGACCGCTGCAGTATGCAATGCTTGGTGGGACGTGATGCACCGGCAGACCGAGCCGCCCAGCGAGATGGCACGCATCAGCTTGGCCGGTCGCTGGCTCATGGTCGCCATGCATGAGCGCAGGCCGGCGCTGGCCAGCGCACTGATCTGGGCATTAGATGAAAAACCCTTGGTCATGCCCGTGGACCCACAGCAACGATTAGGCGTTCAGTTTTACGAGCAACTGGCGCAACTGGTCCGAGCCCATAAGCTGATGAAACAAGGCGACCCACAAGCGGCAAGCGAACTCATCGAGCAGGCAAACGAGTCTTTCACAGATCACCCTGATTTCAAATACCTACGTGACGAAGTGTTCACGCCCAACGTCGAACGACTCCGCGAACAGATCAGGCTCGCGCCGACAAAAAGGCGGGGCTGATCTGGGCAGAGTAAAGAGATTTACCGTAGATGCGAGGGCGAGGCTCCTGCCGAGCCGGGCGTGACAAATGATTCGCGGCTCGGCGGGAGCCTCGCCCTCCCGCAAACCTAAAGCGAATACATCCACATCGGGGTAAATGTCCTTACCCTGTTGCGCCGGTGCGACGGCCCCAACAACAGACCCATGCGGTTATCCTGATGCGCATGACCGAGGGCCGAATCACACCCGACGACGAAATCACCCTGTTTCCTATCCAGGCGCTGGTCCTATCGCTCGTCGCCCCGTGGTTGGCGATTCGGAAAGCCTGGGCGAGCAAAGGCGTCTTGCCCTCCCTGCTTTACCACGGGCTCGGGTTGCTGGTGTTCTTCATCGGCTTGACCCTCGTTGATGCGCTACTGTGGTACGGCGACATTTCGGACCTCTCTTACATCGGGCCGATCGAGCTCCTATTTATGGCGGTCTGGCTGATCGTGATCGAGCTGTGTTATTTGCTCGCCGCGCTGACGACGAGTTGCTGGGGGGCGGGGCAGGAGCGCTTTGGCCAGAGCTACAGCCGATCGCTTAGCCGGTGGTTTCAGCTCACGCCGTTCCACGCGGTCTGGACGCTCGGTCTCTTCGTCGCAACCGATGTCGTCAACGAGATGCGATATGGCAGCTACGGCTATGACTATGGCACGCTCAACTATGAAATGAACGAGTTGTTGTTCACCCTGATGACGCTATCGCTCTTTCTCGTCTACGTCGGCCTTGGCGGCTGGTTCACGCTCCGCGCACTCGCTGTGCCACGCACCAACGCGGCCTATTCACCCAAGTGCCGTTGGCCTGCGCTGTGCGAAACGTGTGGCTACGCGCTCGTCGGCATGACCCTCGAACAAACCTGCCCCGAGTGCGGCAGGCCTGTCGAAACCTCGCTCAATCCGCCGCGCGACGACGTATCGCGCACCACCTTCGCATCCATGCGCCTGGCACTTTTCAACCCCGCCACACTGGGGCAAACGTGCATGACACAGACGCGCAACGCAAGCGCAAGCAAGGCACTCGCTATCTCCGCATTGATGCTGCTGCTTAGCGGGCCGATCGGGTTGGCCTACATCGTACTGAGTAGTGAAGCACTCAATGATGACGTTTATCTGAGTGATATCTCTGGCATTTATGACTTCATAAACACCTTTGTCATAGGCGGACTAGGCATCGGCCTGACTGCCGTAACCATCGGCGTGACGATCGTCCTCTCAGTCGGCTCGATCATTGGCGTCATCAACCGGGTCTTCGGAAAACGCAATGTCCTCGCAAACGCATCCCAGGCCGCTTGCCTCGCCAGCGGATACGTCGTCTTCATCGCCCTGCTCATGTACGGCTTCACCGGCGTCGTCGTCATCGGCATCGACAGACTGTTCAACCAATTCGGCTACGGACTGATCGCCCTTCTCCCGCTCGTATGGATCGCTCTCTGCCTGCTGCTCACCCTTCCGTATTGTTTCATCGTGAGCCATATCGTCCGTAGTAGCCGATACGCCAACGTCTAAAATCTCCCATCCCTCAATCGCACCGCCCCGACGCTGAGCCCCAGCGATGCGTCTGGTAACCTACCCCGCTATGAAATACGACTTCAACGCCATCGAAAAACGCTGGCAGCAGCACTGGGAAAACGCCCGGACCTTCGCCACGCCCAACCCCGGCGAATCCGGCTTCGACGACACCAAGCCGAAGTTCTACGTCCTCGATATGTTCCCCTACCCCTCGGGCGTCGGCCTGCACGTCGGGCACCCCCTCGGCTACATCGCCACCGATATCGTCGCGCGATACAAACGCATGCATGGCTACAACGTCCTGCACCCCATGGGCTTTGACGCCTTTGGCCTGCCCGCCGAGCAGTACGCCGTCGAGCATAACGTCCACCCGCGCATCACCACCGAGAAAAACATCGCCAACATGATCGCCCAGCTCAAGCAGCTCGGCATGGGCTATGACTGGGATCGCTCCTTCGCGACAACCGATCCCGAA
>JBGCDC010000181.1:0-1990 GCA_045105055.1 Phycisphaeraceae bacterium
CAGGGTTCGTCACGGAGATCACCAGAGAATCGGACGCCAGCGTCGCGCCATTCAGAAACTTTTTGATCTAGATCGGTGACAAAGAATTGCAAACCCGAGTGTTGCCTTCGATATTCGCCATGATGGATATACGCTTTGATCCGAAGGCCACCTAAGCGCAGGTCAAATGCGTGTTCGCTCTGGGTCTGTGTCAGGATACTGGCGCCCAATAAAGACTCGTAGAAATGTTGTGAACGAGCTAAATCAGCGACCGGGAAAGCAACGAAGCCGAGTTGTCCAAAACCATCCGCATCATGTGCAGGTTTCGTGAGCAGTGCATCAACGTAGGCTTTCATCGCTCGCCAGCTAGTAAAGCCATAAGACTTCGCGAGTTCAAACTGCCCATCGCTCAGCTTGGCCTCAGGCTGCTTGTCTTGGAGCGATGAAAGCAACTCCTTCGCTTGTTTTTTGAGATGCTCAAGGCTCGGGCGCGCGGGCAGCAGCCTTGTGCCTTGGGCGGGCGGGACGGACGGACGATCAGAACGTGTCATGGGCGCAAACCTATCTTCCTTGTAAGCCCACAATCCGCAGTATTGGGCTGGAAGTCAGGTGCGATTAGATAGTAGCGAGTGGGATCATCCCTTTACGCGGATTGTTTGCCCCTCGAAGGCACCGCCATCTTATAGAACCACCTGTTGGAAAGCAATCGCATTGTGTCAATGATTGCTGCTAGGGTTTAGCGCCAATTCTCATTCATGGCTGCGCCATGACGACAGGCGGGACGCCTATCCCACCAAAGGCACCGCTTTCCTTGCCTTCCTCCGCGTCCTCTGCGCCTCTGCGGTAAAAACCGAACCGCTCTCAACCTATTCACTCGCCTGCAGTTTCTCCACGATCGATTTGTCTTCGAGTGTGGTGATGTCGGACGTGATTTCTTTGCCGGCGGCGATGTCGCGCAATAGGCGGCGCATGATTTTGCCGGACCTTGTTTTGGGGAGGGCTTCGGTGAAGCGGATCTGGTCGGGCTTGCAGATCGCGCCCATTTCTTTGGCGCAGTAGGCGGTGAGTTGTTTCTTGAGGGCTTCGGCTTCATCGCTGCCGGGGGTGGGGAGGTCGCCTTTGGGGATGCAGAAGGCGGCGATGCCGTTGCCTTTGACGTCGTGGGGGTAGCCGACGACGGCGGCCTCGGCGACGGAGCCCTCGGCGACGAGGATGGACTCGACTTCCATGGTGCCGATGTTGTGGCCGGCGACGACGATGACGTCATCGATTCGGCCCATGATCCAGAAGTTGCCATTGGCGTCGACTCTCGCGCCGTCGGCGGGGACGTAGTACCCCAATTCTTTAGGGAATTTGGACCAGTAGGTGTCGAGGTATCGGTCGCGGTCGTTGTAGATGCCGCGGAGCATGCCGGGCCAGGGCTTGCGGATGACGAGGATGCCGCCTTCGTTGGTGCCGACCTCTTCGCCCTCGCTATTGACGACAGCAGCATCAACGCCAAGCATCGGCTGGCAGCACGAGCCGGGCGTCGTTGTCGTTACGCCGGGCAGGGGGGTGAGCATGTGTCCGCCGGTTTCCGTTTGCCACCAGGTATCGACGATGGGGCAGTTGCCGCCGCCGATCTCTTCGTGGTACCACATCCATGCTTCGGGGTTGATGGGTTCGCCGACCGTGCCCAATACTTTGAGCGAGGAGAGATCATGCTTGCGGGGGTGTTCATCGCCCCACTTCATGAAGGCGCGGATGGCGGTGGGTGCGGTGTAGAACTTGGTGACTTTGTGGCGCTCGACCATGTCCCAGAAGCGATCCGGTTGCGGGAAGTTCGGCGCGCCTTCGTACATGATGGTGGGGACGCGGTTGGGGAGGATGCCGTAGAGGATGTAGGTGTGGCCGGTGATCCAGCCGATGTCGGCGGTGCACCAGTAGACTTCGGACTCGTCGCCTGCGTGGAGGTCGAAGGAGAGTCCTGAGGTCATGGCGGCCCAGCCCATGTACCCGCCGGTGGTGTGCA
>JBGCDC010000182.1:0-5294 GCA_045105055.1 Phycisphaeraceae bacterium
TGACGGCGGCTTTGCCTGCGTCGGTTGTTAGCGTCCCGCCGCCGAGCGCGATGACCTGGTTTTCGTTGGAGAGTAGTTCTACGGCGGCGTCTGCCTCGGCTTTTCGGAAGGCGGCTTCGCCGTGGTCGGTCCAGATGTCTGCGATGGTTTGGTTGTTAAACCGTGCGCGGGTTGCGTCGTCTAGATCGACAAAGTCTTTCCAGAGTTCGACGGCGAGTTGCCTGCCGATGGAAGTCTTGCCGGAGCCACGGTAGCCGAGGAGGACGATATTCATGCAGGGATTCTACCGGGCGGTACGATAAATGCATGGCCATTGACCCTGTCCAAGAACACCTCGATCGCTTGCGGGCGGATCGCTCGCTGCCGAAGCGTGATTTATCGCTTGGGTTTCTGACCAAGCAGTTCAAGAAGGATGTCGCCAAGCCGTTTAAGCAGCTCGGCGACTTGTCGGATCTTTGGCGTGAACTGCTGCCGAGCCATCTGGTTGAGCGAACGCGATTGGTCGGACTTAGCCGAGGGGTCTTGCATGTCGAAGTCGATAACCCTGCGGCGCACTTTGAGATCGATCGATTGCTGCGTGGCGGTTTGCAAAAGCAGTTGATCGAAGGGCACAAGGGACCGGCGTTTCGCAAGGTGCAGGTGAAGGTACTCGGTCGTAATGAGTCGGGCGCCGTAGATGCGCGGCGACTGCCGCCTGAAGGCGATACGAATCCGAAACTATCGCCCGAGCGACAGGCGGCGCGGGGGCGCAGGCGTGACGACTCGGGTGATGATTGAGTTTGGGGGAAGGCTAAGCCGTAAGCGGCTTATTAGAAAGGCCAGACCTTCGGCGCGATCAAGAGCGTTGTAATCATCACCAGGATGTTCAGCGGCAGGCCCATCTTTACAAAATCAATGGGCTTGTATCGGCCCGCGTTCGCGACCATCAAGTTGGTCTGATACGCGCTAGGCGAGGCAAAGCTCGCGGCCGCAGTCATCATGAGCGTCACCGCGAACGGCGTAAAGTTACAGTTCAAACCCGCTGGCCCTGCGATCGCGACGAGCACAGGGAACAGCAAGCCCGCCGTCGGCACCGGGCCGATGATCGAGGTCAGCACCATCGCAACCACGTAAACCGCGGCGAGCGAATAGATCGGTTGGCCGCTGGGCATCGTATTGATCAACGCCGTCGCGGCCTCGGCAGCCACGCCGGTCGTGTACATCGCCTGACCAAAACCGATCGCAGCCCCCATCATGATGAGCACGCGCCAGTTGACGGATTGCCTTGCTTCGTAAGGCGTGCAGCAACCTGAGATAACCATGACGCCAGCGCCCAATAATGCCGCCGCGACCAGTTCCATCGCCCCAGTCGTCGCCAACAGCACCACCGCCAACAGCACCGCGAGCGCGATCCCCGCCTTACCGGTACGGTAGCGTTCCGCAGCGCCGAGCGCGTTGATGTAATAGAAGTCCTGCCGATTGCGGTGTCGGCTCACGAACTGCTGGTCCGCTTCAAGGAGCAGGTTGTCGCCGGACTTCAAAACGATGTCGCCGATCTTCGCGTCAAGGTGCTCGCCGCCACGGTGGACCGCGATAACCACCGCGTTATAAACCGAGCGGAAGCCGCCCTCTTTCACACTCTTCCCCACCAGCGGGCTTCGATCGCTGAGCACCGCCTCGATCAGCTCTAAGTTCGGCGGGAGCTTGCTGGCCTGCTCGCGTGTCGCGGGGGTCAGGCCCTTCGTTTGTTTGAGGTCCTGCATCGAGTCGAGCTCACCCGCGAAGATCAGCACATCCCCGCTGTACAGCTTGGTCGTCGGCGCGATCGCGACGCGCCGTTCGCCGTCGCGTTCGATACCGATCAGGTATCCGCCGGGCAGATTACGCAGCCCGGCTTGTTCGATGGTCTGCTCGTGGATCGCGCTGCCCTGCTCGACCCCCATCTCAAAGGTGTACTGCCGAGCATCACGCGAATCGCCCTCGGCGGCATGAGCGGGCAGCAGCCAACGCGACGTAAGCAGGATGTAGCCCATGCCGATGATCGCTGCGGGCAAGCCGACTGCAGTAATCGAGAACATGCCCAGCTCTTGGCCAGTGACTTGACCGGTGCCTAGCGCGCCGCTGTACTCCGCGGCGACGAAGACGTTGGTCGCTGTGCCGATGAGCGAGCACGACCCGCCCATAATTGCGGCGTAACTCAGTGGGATGAACAGCTTGCTTGGGCTGATCCCCGTGCGTCGGCACCAGTCCGTCACGATCGGCATGAGCATGGCGACGATAGGTGTGTTATTCAGAAACGCGCTGAGCCCTGCGACCGGCAGCATCAGCCGGGCCTGCGCCGCAGGCAGTGACTTAGGCCGACCCAATAGGGGGCGAGTAACCATCGCCATCGCACCGGTTTGTCTTAGGCCCTCCGCGATTACGAACAGCACGCCGATCGTCACGACCGCCTTGGACCCAAAGCCCGCGACGGCCTGCGGCGCATCAGGGAATTTATCCGATACCGCGCCTAGGCCCATGACCGCCGCGAGACCGCCGAGCAGCACCGTGTCCGCCCCGCCGATCCCGCGCAGGATCGTGATGGCCATCACCACTAATAGGCCGAGCATCACCCAGCTTTCCCATGTCATTGCGTTGGCCTCGGCGGGGTCTGCGACGTGCGTACCAGCGAGAATGATATCGACCTGATCGCCCAGCCGTATCAAGCCTTGGAGGTTTACTCGCGACCGATAAACGGACGCCAGCCCATCTATCTAACGCTGAATCGTTGTGAAGTGACTGATCGATCCGATCGATAAAGTAGATAGTCGGGGGAGAAAAAATTGGGAAACCTAATGGCCAATACTTCAATCCGACTCATGTGCCCGAACCTACGCTGCCGAACACTCTTGGCAGTCCCAGTGACCGCTCGTGGTAAAAATGTCCGCTGCAGGCTCTGCGGCACCCGCATCCAGGTGCCAACCCGGCCCAATAGCGATAAGCCTGCGGCTGCCGTAGCGCAAGACGCGTCAGCTGAGCCTGCTAAGCAGGAAGGCTGATCGCCTCCGCTAGGGTTTTAATTACGAATTAACGATCGTCGTCGTCATCGAGGAAGAACTCGATGTCGTCGAATTCGTCGCCGTCTTCACTGCTCGCCAGCGACTCAAGCGCGGTGATTGGGTCGTCGTCCATCTCGATGGATGAGCCCTCGCCGTCGTCCAGAATGTCGGGCAGGACCAAGTCGTCCTGTTCCTCGATGTCGGCGATCTGAGGCGGGGCCGCTGCGGGGGTCTCTGAAGCAACCGCAATATGCGAGCCCGAGCTGTCGTTCTTGACGATGGTCCGGACCGGCTTGATATCCGTGGGCTGGCCATCAACGATCAACGTAAAGACCACAGGCCCGACGGAAAGCTCATCGCCAGCCATCAGGTATGCGTCCTGGACGCGTTCGTCATTGTGATAGGTGCCGTTGCTTGAGCCTAGGTCCTTGACGGAGACTTTTCCGTCGTGGACAGAGATCTCGCAGTGCTGCCTTGAAACAGCGGTGAGCGGGATCCGAAGGTCACAGTTGACTTTCCGGCCGATGACAACGCGGTCCTTGACCAGCGGGAAATCCCGCCGAGTACCATCAGACTTAAACATTGCCAGAGCAAGATTCGCCATTATTGACCCTCGATAGCCTTCCGCGTTCTATCCTATACAGACTTCCCGTAACTTTACGAGTGTAACCCAATCGAAGTGTATCAGCAACAGTCTAACCGCCTTCCGCACCCCCTAACGCCTCTAGAATCGCTGCAAGGGGTACACGTCGATGCGTTGTACATGCACCTGCCCTTCTGCTTCCACAAGTGCCACTACTGCGATTTCTTCAGCGTCGTCGAGCCCGCGGGCCAGGCGGCCCCCAAACAACAAGCCTTTACTGACGCACTGATCGCGGAACTCCGCCATCGGGCCGAGCAGACGACGATCCGACCCCAGACGATCTTCACCGGCGGCGGGACCCCGACTTATCTGCGCGTCGAACTCTGGCAACAGCTACTCGACGCGATGACTGAGCTAGGCCTAACCGACGCCTGCCAAGAGTTCACCGTCGAGGCCAACCCCGAAACCGTCACGCCCGAGCTTATGCACACCCTCGTCGACGGCGGCGTCAACCGCGTCTCAATCGGTGCTCAATCCTTCGACCGCACCTCACTCAAAGCACTCGAACGCTGGCACAACCCCGAGAGCGTCCCACGCACCGTCGAGATCTGCAGAGACGTCGGCCTGACCAACTTCTCACTCGACCTCATCTTCGCCATCCCTGGCCAAACCATGGCCATGCTCGATAAAGACCTCGATCAACTGCTCGCGCTCAAGCCTACCCATCTCTCGACCTACGGCCTGACCTACGAGCCCAACACCCCACTGACCGCCAAGCTCCGCGTCGGCACCGTCAACGCCATCGACGAAAATCTCGAACGCGACATGTATCAACTCATCATCACCAAGCTCGAAGCCCAAGGCTACCAACACTACGAAGTCAGCAACTGGGCGCTAAAGACTCCTCCCAAAGCCCACCGCGTTGCCGTGAGCCCCGCGAGCGACAATGCTGTGGGATCCGCCCCTCTCCCAGACCGCCGCTGCCAGCACAACCTCGCCTACTGGCACAACAAAAACTGGCTTGGGCTAGGCCCAGCCGCCGCCTCACACATCGCTGGCCACCGCTGGCGCAACGCCCCCAACCTCAGCAAGTACCTCGCAGGTAGCCCAACCCCGCCCACCCAAGACCACGAAGAACTCGACGCTGCCAACCGCTTCGGCGAACAACTCATGCTCGGATTGCGCCTCCGCGAAGGCGTCTCCGCCGACTGGTTCGACGATCATTGCCGAAGAGACCAACGCGAAACCGTGAGCGAGTGGATCGCCCTAAGTTTGCTACAGCGCACCGACGGCCGACTCCGCCTAACGCGCAAGGGCCTATTCGTCGCCGACTCGGTCATCGCGAAGTTGTTGTGATTCCCGCGACAAGTCGCAGCGATTCATAGGATAGATTCAAAAAATATGAAGCGCCGCGGCTTGCCGCGTTCCGACCACTATCACTCAAACACCACTCACCCCCGATACGGTTTCACAAACGACCAGCGTTGCGGCTTCAACCCCGCCTTGATCGGGTTATTCTCAACATATCGAATCGCCGTCTCCATCTGCCGTTCACTATCCACAAACGGGCACCAATACTTCCGCGCCCATGGCGATGGGATACGACCCGCAGGTGATTGGTACGCCGCCATTGGGTGCAACTTGGTGTCGCTCAATGCTTGTGTCGCCTTAGCTTTTAAATGCGATGACATCTG
>JBGCDC010000183.1:0-2794 GCA_045105055.1 Phycisphaeraceae bacterium
GATGGCGATGCTTGTGTCGCTTTGATACGAAGGGCCGGCCATCCCAAGCCGACACATGTTGCGGACGGCAGTTTGTATCCCCCCCCGACCTTGGCGGTGCTCTCGCCACTGGGTGTGATGGATTGGCAGACGGCGCGGCTGGTCTGGCTTGCTATCAATCTCTTTGCGTGTATCGCTTTGGTCTGGGCGTTAGCGAATTGGCTTTCTATCAAAGATGTTTGGGTGCGATGGCTAACGGCATCGCTGCTCGTGATGGCGTGGGGGCCGGTGAGTACATCACTCTCGCTTGGCCAGCTTTCGTTAGTCGCCGGTGCGAGCGGGTTGGTAGGCATGGTCTTGTTGGATCGAGGTAAGGCGTTGCCGGCGGGTCTCTTGATCGGTTTAGGCTGTCTGATTAAGCCGCAGCTTGGCCTGGGTTTTGTGTTGCTTGTCGCGCTTCGTATGGATTGGCGTGCCTTGTCTGGGGCGTTGGGTTTGATTGTGGTCGGCTTAGGTGTCGCGATTGGTCGATTGATGTCGGGCGTACCGGACTGGGCGGGGCAGCTCTCGTCCAATATCATGCGATATTCGGCCGAAGACGGCGTGATGGATGCGTCAGTCGATGCGGTAATGCGCTATCAGATGATTGATCTACGACCGCTCATGCACCTTGTGGTGCCAGAGCGTTTCGTAGGGCTTGCGTCGCTTGCGGTGGTTGGCTTCTTGGCGGCGTTGGCACTGAGGTGGTTGTTGCCGATGGGCCTGCGTCGCCACACGCTCTTGGCTGTATCAGGTGTAGGTTTGTTGACACTGATGCCGGTATATCACCGATACTACGACGCGGTTTTGCTCTTGCCGCTGTTGGTTTTGGTCGTCAACGCGATTTGTAATCGGCCTATTGATCGGTTGGTGTGGGTGCTGGCAATACCTTTGCTGCCGTTGTTCTTCCCACTGCCTGCGATGTTTGCAACGATCGGTAACAGGGGCGTGCTGCCGGGCGGGTTGGCCGATGCATGGCTATGGCAAAACGGTGTGATGCTGCATCAGGCGTGGTGCCTCTTGGTCTTGCTACTGGCATTGGTTTGGTGGACCGCTCGCCGCGCCCGCGCTAAAGCTGGGACAGATAAATAACCATCGCCAGCAGCACGATGCAAAAGTAAGAAATGCGGTCGGATAGGGCGAAGAGGAGGGGGTCTCCGCGTAAGTGGCCGCGCTGGGCGAGCAGCCACATCCGTGACATCCAGTACAGGATCAGTGGGCAGGCTAGCCAAAGAACTTTGGGTGTGTTGTAGATCAGTTTTACTTGGTCTGAGGTGATGTACAGCGCGAAGATCAAGACCGCGAGGTAGCCGCTGCCTACGCCCATGGTTTGCACAAGCGGAAGGTCGCTGGTGTGATAGCCTCGGCCTGTTGCGCGTTCCTTGCCAGCGCTAAGCATCAATCTCAGTTCGCAGAAGCGTTTTGCAAACGCAAGCGATAAGAAGGTGAACATCGTGAAGCCTAGCAGCCATTCCGAGGGGATGATTCCGACTGCTGCGCCGCCCGCGATGATGCGAAGCGTATACAGCGAAGCAAGCCAAACGACATCGAGCATGACCTTGCCTTTGATGTACAAGGAGTACGCCGAGGTCAGCAAGAAATAGCCGGTCAAAATCTGTGTGAATAGCACTGGCAGGGTTAGCGAGACGGCGAATGACGCGATGATCAAGCCAGCTGCGCCGAACACCGCGTACTTAGGCGCGAGCCGACCTGCTGCGATGGGGCGGTTACGTTTGGTTGGATGTAGTCGGTCAGCTCGCAGGTCCAAGAGATCGTTAACGAGGTAGACCGCCGAGGCGCACAGGCTAAATGCAATGAACGCAAACAGCAGCGACCAGCAAACGCCCCAGTCTTTTACCTGTTGTGATGCGACCAGCGGCACGATCAAGAGCAGGTTCTTACTCCACTGGTAAGGCCGAGCGGCCATCATTAATTCGTACCACGCACAGCCGCCTGCGCTCGGTACTAAGTCGATCACTTCGTGCTGCGCGTTCACGCGCTTGCGCACCGACTTGGGAGCCTGCACGACATACGCGGTATGAGCCTCGGCCCAGATCGCGAGGTCAGGCTCCTCGTCGCCGACATAATCAAAGTGTCCGCCCCAGCCACGTTCGGCAAGTAAGTCCCGGATCGCTTCGAGCTTATGAGGTCCTTTGCGGTTCGACATGTCGTCCGTTGCGATGACCGCGTCGAATAGGCCTAGATGATCGGCGACAGCCTGCACGGTTCCGGAATGGCTCGCGCTGGCGAGCACTATCGGTCGGCCTTGCGCTTTGGCTTCGTTGATCAGGCCGAGCACTTCGTCGCGGTACGGCAGCGCCGCGGGGTCAAGCTGGGCCAACTCGGCGACCGTCGCCTTAAATCCTGCTCGGCCACGCGGTAACGCTAGTAACGCGCGCGGCAGTTCAAGCGGGCTTCGGCCGGCGATTTCAAGCAGCAACTCGTGCAGCGTGTCCGTCGCCACAAGCGTGCCATCGAGGTCCACGATCAGTGGTCTGGGCGTTGTCGGATTGTCTGGGGTTGGCTTGGCCATAGCGGTTCAAGGATACACCCTGAACATCGGCAAGACGAAGGCTTGGCTTGGGGCCGAGCGTTATCGGGACGTCACGCGCCTACGCAACGCGGTGCCCTATAAAAGCGGCCGACCGCCACGAAACGCGACGGCCGGCCTGGGGTGGTAGCTTTGTGCCAGAGTGTGGTCTGGCACGATGGCTTTTATGGGTTGGACTTTCGCCCAATCACACTGACATACTTACAGTGCGTCGTTGTCTTTTTC
>JBGCDC010000184.1:0-6756 GCA_045105055.1 Phycisphaeraceae bacterium
CGGCCATCGTAAAAGCTTTTTCTTGCTCATTTTTGAACATGACAAAATCACCATAGGTTGGGGGAATATGGAAGTCGCTTGTATACTACTTCGATGATATTGAGTCGTTCTTTGCTTGGTCCAGTTGCCGGATTGTTACTAGCTTTGTTTGCCTTGGTGATTTTGTTCTCAAGCGTGTCGTGTTCCGGTGGCGGTGATGGCGCGGTTGATACGGATGCTGATGCGGAAACCGCTAAGGTTGCCAATCGTATTGAGCCCGCGTTAATTGGTGCCGATGCCTGTGCGAAGTGTCACGAACCCGAGCACGGCGACTGGGTCGGCTCGCACCACGAATTGGCGATGAAGCCCGCGACGGATGAGACCGTCATCGGCGACTTCAACAACGCCACCTTCACACACTCGGGCAACACGTCGCGCTTCTTTAAGAAGGACGACAAGTTCTACGTGCATACCGATGGGCCCGACGGCGTGATGGCGGACTTTGAGATCAAGTACACCTACGGCATCGAGCCTTTGCAGCAGTACCTCGTCGAGTTCGACGGCGGCAAGATTCAGTCGCTGACGATCTTGTGGGATGCGCGTTCCAAAGAAGACGGCGGGCAGCGGTGGTACCACCTTTATCCAGAAGAGGAACTGCCCGCGGGTGATGCACTGCACTGGGCCGGGCCGAACTTTACGTGGAACCACATGTGTGCCGAGTGTCACTCGACAGATTTGAAGAAAAACTACGACGTGAAGACGGACACGTACAAGACGACGTGGTCGGAGATCAACGTGTCATGCGAAGCGTGTCACGGCCCAGGCGAAGACCACGCGGAATGGGCAGAGCTATACATCGAAGACAAGTCGATCGGCAAAGGCGACGGCGGCGACATGGGGTTAGTCGTTCGTTTGAAAGACGAATCGCGACAGTGGGTGATGAACGCGGAGACGGGGATCGCGGAGCGCTTGACGCCTTTGGAAGATGACAAGGTGATGAACGCATGTGCGCGATGTCACTCGCGTCGTTCGCAGATCTCGGATAACCGTGACGCGGGTGTGGACTTCCTTGATAACTATCGCCCGTCGTTTTTGACCGAGGGTTTGTATTTTCCTGATGGGCAAATTCAGGACGAGGTGTATGTCTGGGGTTCGTTTAGCCAGAGCAAGATGCACATGGCCGGAGTGTCGTGCATGGATTGTCACGATGCACACACGGCAAAGGTGCCAACGACGACGAACAATCTGTGTGCGAAGTGTCACATGCCGAGCAAGTTTGATACGCCCGAGCACCACCACCATCCGCCGAACTCGACCGGGGCGTCGTGCATCAATTGCCACATGCCGCACCGGACGTACATGGGCGTCGATGATCGGCGGGACCACAGCTTCCGCATCCCTCGGCCGGACCTGTCGCTAGAGATGGGCACACCCAACGCGTGCAACCAATGCCACACCGAGCAGACCACCGAGTGGGCGGCGGAGAACACCGCGTTTTGGTGGGGCGTCGACGTCGACCGTAAAGAGCACTACGGCCAGGTGTTTCACAAAGCACGCGATAATCATGCGGGTACGGATGAACAACTACTCGCAGTGTTGCGTGATAAGGAACAGCCGCCGATCGTGCGCGGCACCGCGGTGTTGTATCTGAGTCGATACCCAACACAACGCGCGGCACAGGGCGTGATGGAAGCGCTAAGCGACGAAGAGTCGCTGGTACGGCTCGCGGCGGCGGATGTGCTCAGCGACATGCCAATGAATGCGCGGCTCAAACCAGCGTTGAAACTGCTCAATGATCCAATGCGATCGATCCGTATCGAAGCGGGCGAGGCACTTGCGGACGTGCCTAAGCAGCAAGTCAGTGAGGCGGACCGTAAGAAGATTGAACAAGGTATCGCGGCGTATCGCAAAGCCCAATCTGTCTCGGCCGACACCGCCGCGGCGACGATGAACCTCGGCACACTCGCGTATCGCATGGGCGATTTTTCTCAAGCGATCAAGCTGTTTAATCGTGTGCTAGAGATCGACCCTTCGTTCTACCCCGCCTACGCGAACCTCGCGACGATGTACGCCGACGCGGACAAGTTTGATGAAGCGATCCGTATGCTCGATAAGGGCTTGGCCAAACTGCCTAAGCAGCCCGACCTGCTCTACAGCAAGGCGATGCTCAACATCCGTCAGCGGGACTACCGCAAGGCCATCGCCTTGTTGTCCGATGCACACGCCCAGGCCCCTGAACGATCAGATATCGCCTACGCCTTTGCGATCGCTCTCTATGACACGGGTAACCCGCCCGGCGCGATTCTGATCCTTAAGCAAACGCTTGAGCGTGTACCAAACGATGTGCAGGTGCTCATCGCGCTTGCGACGTATCACCGCGATATGGGCAAGCTTGATGAGGCCCTTACCTACGCGAAGCGCGTGCAAAAACTGATGCCCGGTGATGTCGGGGTTCAGCAATTCGTGCAACAGCTAGAAAGCGCACAGCGGTAAACTGTATTCGGCGGGTGGACTAAATCCGCGCGCCCGAACTACATTATTCGACCGCTGAGGTGTAGCTGTAAAGCAACTCGCCGATGTCATCGTAAAACTCAAAACGAATCGCAGCCTTCGCCTTTCCCTCGCCGGGCTCAACAGCGATCGTCATAAAACCGCCGGTCCGTTTGGGCGAGGTAAACAGTTGCTTCACCAGCGCGTCGGGATCGGTGCTCTTGGGGTCGCCTGGCTTGCGACCCATTCTGCTGTTCTCATCGTTCAATGCACCACAAGAGAACTCCTGTGCACCCGTTGGATCGATCGAGTGGTACTGCCAGTGCCGATCACCGCACATCAAGAACGTGTTGTTCCATAGATTGTGCTCGACGCCCCACCGCTTAAAGGCTTGGCCTTCGTTTAAAAAACCCTTGGGATTGGTGTGGTTGTCGCGCTTGTAGCCGTCGTCCGGGCCGACCAACGGCGTCGGGCTGATGAGGATGCGATAGGTCGCGTCGGATTCGAGCAGTGTCGTCTTGAGCCAGGCCAACTGCTCTTTACCCCAGAGCGTTTTGTCCGGGCCATCGGGCTTCTTGTTGGGGTCGCGGTAGTCTCGGCCTTCGACGAACCAGATCTGCAAATCCTTACTCACGCGGAACGTGCGATACGTCGGCGACTCATCATCGCCGGGCGCAACGATCGGTACCTGCTCGCGAAACGTCTTGATGCCCAACTCATGCGAAGGGAAATAATCCTTCTCGGCATCACTGTCGTTGGTGCGGTGATCGTGGTCGTCCTTCATCCAATAACCCGGTGCCGCGGCGTGAAGCGCTATCATGCGTGGCATGTTGTTCTGCCGGTGCCACTTGGCTCGCATGTCCGCGAGCGTCTGGACCCTCGGCTTCTTGTCGTAGTAAATCACATCGCCCGCATAGACGACAAAGTCGGGCTTCTGCTTGAGAATCGCTTCAGCTGCGGGGTAACCTTTGTTACGGTCCTCGCCTTGATAACCCTTGCTGCGATCACTGCCATCACTCCCCGTGAACTTGTCGTAGTTCATGCAGGAGGACAGTACGAAGCGGACGGGGACGGAGGTGTCAGTGCCGGGGTGGGTACGAAAGATTGCTTGACTATTTGCATACTCAATTAGATCAACATCGTTCGGATCAATGCCATCATGAGCTAAAAATGCATTGATTCGATATTGGGTTCCGGGCTTAAGTTCATTGAATTGAGCACGCGCGATATAGTCTTGCTCAGCCAAGGCTTGGGCATGCGTTTCATAGATACGGCGTTGCCGAAGAGCATCTCCTGTCTCAGTCAAGACGAAAAGAATTTTCGACTCTGCCCCAGCCAGATCCCCATCTCTTAGCGCATCCCCATCGTCGTATGTGTCCCCATCAACCAGCTTCGTCCCCTGCGTCACGCGCACTTGCACGATCGCCGAGGTGTCTGTCACCTCGCCAACCATGATGCCTTGGCCAAACGCTGGACTTGATTTTTCCTCAGCCTGCACAGCAGAACATGCGCAAAAGAAGGCGAGTAAAAGAGCGGCAGGCATCATCAGTTTCATCGTCATACTCCGGCATTGATTTGATCGAGGCGTGTTTGATCCATCAGCGTACGGTGTGTGCCGATCGCGGTGGTCGCGTTTTCGTCGCTTGCTTTGCGTTGCGTGTAGCTACCGTCGGGGTGCATGTCCCAAGCCTGTCGCTCATCGACAAGCATGATGTCGAGCATGTGGCGCAGTGTCTTGCGGTGGGCTGGTTCATAGATCGGCGTGATGCACTCGACACGGTTGTTGAGGTTGCGGTACATCCAGTCCGCCGAGCCGATGTAGTACTCGCTGTCGCCTTGGTTGTGGAAGACGTACACCCGGCTGTGTTCGAGGAATCGGCCGATGACGCTCGTCACTTTGATATTTTCGCTTAGCCCTTCGACGCCCGGCCGAAGGCAGCAGAACCCCCGCACGATCAGGTCGATCTTCACGCCTGCGCAGCTCGCTTCGTAAAGCTTGGAACAGATGCCCTCGTCTTCGAGCGAGTTCATCTTCGCGAGGATATACGGCCGATCGGGATCGTTCACATCGCCGCCGCGCTCTTGCCAGGCCGCGCAGTGATCGATCTCGCGCTGAATCATTTCGATGAATCGGCGGCGCATGTTGGTCGGCGCGATAAGCAGGTGCTTAAAGTCCCTCGCGATCGATCGACCGGTCAAGAAGTGGAACACTTGAACCAAGTCGCCGGTGATGCGCGGGTCACACGTAAACAGGCCGAGGTCGGTGTACAGGTCAGCGGTCTTCGCGTTGTAGTTGCCTGTGCCGATGTGGGCGTAGGTACGCAGGGCCTGTCCTTCTTGTCGAACGACGAGCGCGGTCTTCGTATGTGTCTTGAGCCCGACGACGCCGTAGACGACGTGGATCCCTGCTTTTTCAAGGCGTTGTGCGAGCTCGACATTGCGCTCTTCATCGAAGCGTGCCTTGAGTTCGACGAGGACGACGACTTGCTTGCCCGCCTCGGCCGCGCGGATGAGGTCGGGGATGAACGGCGAGTTCTTTGCCGTGCGATACAGCGTCAGCTTGATCGCGATGACTTCCGGGTCACGACACGCCTCGCGGATGAAACGCTCGACCGAATGGCTAAACGACTCGTAGGGGTGGTGCACCATCACGTCACCAGAGCGGATGATGCTAAAGATGCTCGCCTCGTCGTCGATCAGTCGCAATGGCGTAACGGGCTTCCATCGGTCGTACTTCAGCTCGGGCTTGTCGCACATCCCATGCACAACCCACAGGTCGTTGTAATCCAGCTCGCCTGGCATTTCGTAGACATCTTGCTCTGCCAGGTTCATCTCGCCGATGAGGAACTGATTGAGCGGACGATAAGGCGTGTCATCGACTTCCAAACGAACGATGCTGGCGAAGCGGCGCTGACGTAGCTCTTCGTTAACGACTTCCAGCAGGTCTTCCGCGTCTTCATCCTGCGAACCGACAGCGGCGTTGCGCGTGACACGGAACGGTTCGATCTCTTCGATATCCATGCCTTGAAAGAGGTGATGCAGGTTGTGGTGGATCAGGTTCTGCAGCGAGACAAACCGGTAGTGCTCTTCGTTGTCACCGGACTCGGCCTTCAAGCGAACATAGCCCGACAACACCTCGGGCACTTTGACACGCGCAAACTGCAAACCGAAAGAGCCAGAGACATCGGTCTGCGCAGCCTGCGGATCGTTCGGCGGCGTCCGCAGCATCACACCCAGCGACGTCGATAAGTTAGAGATAAACGGGAACGGGTGGCCCGGGTCCACGGCCAACGGCGTCAGCACTGGGAACAACTGCTCCATAAAGTGCTGCTCCGCCTCCTCTTTTTCCGCGTCGGTTAAATCTTTCCAATGCAAGATCTCTACGCCGTGCTCAGCCAGCTGCGGAACGATCTTTTCCCGGTAACACTTGGCCTGCGCATCAAGCATCGGCAGCACCATGTCGCGCACCATCTTGAGCTGATCCACAACCGACATCCCATCGGCGCCGCGAGGTGCCTGTCCCGAGTCGGCCTGCCGCTTGAGATAGCCCACGCGCTTCTGGTAATACTCATCGAGGTTCGAATTAAAAATTGCGAGAAACGCGATGCGCTCGAGCAAAGGCGTCCGCTCGTCCAGCGCCTCGTGCAGCACACGCTCATTGAAATTAAGCCAGGACACTTCCCGGTTCAAAAACGCCTCACTCGCAGGCATCGGCAAAGGCCAGTTTTCTAATTCGTCGTTCATCATGTTCGTCAGCTAGGGGTCGGTCTAGGGCGTGGGTAGTTAAACAGGTTTTGCCTTGGCTCCCTCTACCTTATACAGAGAGGATTGGGATGAGGGTCCAGCAGCGTCGTTACAACGAAATACGATACAAGCCGTGGTTCGTTTAACGCCCGACCCTCTCCCCCGCCTCCTCCCTAAGAGGAAGAAGGAGCCTGAGCCAACACCAGTTTATCAGGACGAGGCCTCACAATGACTCCGCTCGATGTTACTCATCGTTCGCTCAAAAGCAGCTCGGCCTGCGAGATGATCACGCGGTCCAAGACCGGGCCGTTGACGCCGGGCTCAAGCGCGATGCGGAGTTCGCCGCGACCCAGCGCGATGTTGAGTCGTTTAGGTGGGCCCTCGGGCGTGAGGCTGTGCTTCGCGATCACCTCGTCGCCGACGTAAATAAGTAGCTCACAACCCGCCATCGCGCGGCGGGAATCTGGAATCGTGTCATCCAAATCCATCGCCACGGTGAAGGCCAATCGACGCGCGCCCTTCGGCAAATCAAACCTAACCTCG
>JBGCDC010000185.1:0-2979 GCA_045105055.1 Phycisphaeraceae bacterium
CCCCCCGCATGGTGACGCGGCAGTTTCATCACGCTGCTGATCGCAAACAGAAGGTCGATCCAAGCCGCCGAGCAACGCCTCGGCGGACAAAGCCTCTTGATCGTGTTAAAGAAGGGTTGCCGGGGTTGAGTCCGCGAACCCCCGGAATGCGTTGGCCTTGATGCGTTGAGGAGCGTTTGTTCCGGGTTCTTCGCCGAGCCTCCACCCCGGCCACCCGCCGGAATATATGTACTTATCCCCTTTTTCGAGCCTTATCCCCTTTTTCGAGCTTATCCTGCTCTGTAGAAACCCTCTCGCATCAAACGTAAAACAACCATGAGGTTGTGGGTGAGGACCATCAGTCCCATCTCGCGGCGTCGGCCGTGATAGGTTCTTGCGGTCAGGGCGTCGCCTTGCCGGGCCTTGAGCATGTGCATGACTGTCTCGACTTGCCAGCGTTGGCCGTAGTTTTCTTCGTCGAAGTTTGTCGCCATGAGCCAGCGCCACTTGCCCGCAGGCAGTTTGTCTGTAGGCCGACCGATCTTCGGCGGAATGATCGACTCGATCTCCAAGTGCTCACGCAACAATTCGTGGTTGTTCTCGCTGTCGTAGCCCGCGTCCAGGAGCATCGTGTCGGGCACGACCTGGCCGGTCATGTTGTCCATCAAAGGCAGCAACTGATCGACGTCGGGTCTTGGCCCTTGGCCACGCACATGGCTAAGGATCAGGTGCGTGGCGCAGTCGATCACGATGCCGAGTTTCGGAAATCGGTGGTAGCGGAGGCGTTTGGGTTTAACGCTGTCGTCTGGTTTTTCCTTGTTTTTACTGTTCTTTTTGCGTTTAGTGAAGTAGGCCGAGCAGCGGTTGGACGCGAAGCCGGTCGAGTCGCCCGCCGCCAGGTCGATGCGCTGCATCCATGCCATGTCGTCGTCGTCAATGACCGCATGCTTGGGGTAGCGATAAAACTGTTCGAGTGTTTGCTTAAGTAGCTTGCGCAAGAGCGCATCGTTAAGCAGCTTGGCATTGTTCTTTTGCAGCGTGGTGTAGTGCGGCACCGTGTCGCCCAGTTCGAGGATCTCGCGGAGGTCCGACCACTCTAAAAGGAAGGCCGCGGTGCCGCGATAGTCTTGCTTAAAGAACTTACGCAGCACGAGGATGGCGAAGAGTTGGGCACACGTAAAGTCCTTGCGGCTAAACTTGTGCGCGTACTTGGGCAGGGACTTCTTACCCGCTTCATAAGCGAGCGTGGCGACGTGTGACGGCGATTTACTGGTCATGCTCATGCCCGACACATGAGCAACCCCCATGCCACGACCCGGGTTCAAAGGGCCGAGAGGGAAGGGTTTCTACAGAGCAAGCTTATCCCCTTTTTTGTGTTCGTTTACACCATATCCCTTGATGGTTTTTCGAAAATGATTCGGTCCACTGTGTATTCACATCTGTTCCAAAATACTCAATCTCAACATGTTCATGGAAGATAGAGATGTAAGCGATATGCCCCTTCCAATTTATTGGATCGAATATCGACTCCAAACTCTCTTGCTCGCATTCATCTTGTACAAGGTTGTCGAGTTTATTGATTTCTGTGCATACGTCGCTTGCGATATGAATCAACTCTGTAGGAGGATTCGAGGGGTATCCACGGAACCAGAAAGCCATTTCATCTGGCCATGGATTATTAATATTGAAACTAATGCATGAATCTTCTTCAGGGCTTTGCGCATTTTCAATTGATGCAGCATTAAATCCCCGGAGAAATTCATTAGGGAGATAGCGATCTCTTGAGAAGTGATTAGCTTTGGAGCCTCCGTCAAGCTTCGTTGTAGAACTATCGCTTGCTTTAAACCACTCCCAGATTTTCGTAATGATTCCTTTCATGTCAATCTCGTAATTTTGTTAATTGATCAACACGTTTTAGCAGGGTAGGGATGCGGTACTTCCCGGCCATTCTTTCAATGTAGTGGGAAGCCATTTCAATGGAAATACCTGCTGAAGTCACAAACAGCGGCCTCTTACTTTTTCCGCGGAGTACTTCTACACATTTACTGCCCGAAAAAAAAGACTTGGCTACACCTATGACTGGAGTTTGAGATTCAAGGGCCTCGTATAGATACGCTCCCAAGCCCGGCTTTGTTTCTTCACCTAGCCAAACATAGCCATCCACAATTATCATTTCAATCTCTTCGAGATATGGCTCGATTATCTCAAGAATGAGTGGTAATTCGCGTAGATAAAACTGGCCGGGCTTATAAGCTTCAGGAGAATTTCCTGAAACTTGAGTTTGTTCAAGTACTGCTGTTTCAGCACCCCAATCTGTAAACCCAACTATTGCTGTACAGCAATAGTTGTCTTGATAATGTGAGTCTACTGCAGCGATTAACTTGTCACTAGGCGGTATTAGCATCACATCCCCAACAACCGCACTACCTCATCCAAATCCTTATCCCCGCGGCCTGACACGTTGATGATGACGACTTGGTCTTCTTTCATCGTGCTGGCGGTGGTCATGGCTTGGGCGATGGCGTGGCTGGTTTCGATGGCCGGGAGGACGCCTTCGGCCTTGGTGAAGACCTGGAAGGCGTCGAGGGCGGCGGTGTCGCCGACTTGGGTGTATTGGACGCGGCCGGTGTCGTGCCAGTAGCTGTGTTCGGGGCCGACGCCGGGGTAGTCCAGGCCTGCGGAGATGCTGTGGACGGTGGCGGTTTGGCCGTCGGGGTCTTGTAGGACGTAGGAGAGTGAGCCGTGGAGGACGCCGGGGGTGCCGAAGGTGATGGGTGCGGCGTGGTCGCCGAGGGCGGAGGATCGGCCGCCGGCTTCGACGCCGATGAGCTTGACGTTTTTGTCGTCGATGAAGGGGTAGAAGATGCCCGCGGCGTTTGATTCGCCGTCGACGCTGGCGACGATGGCATCCGGGAGTTTGCCGAGGTGGTCTAAACTTTGGGCGCGGCATTCGGTGCCGATGACGGATTGGAAGTCGCGGACGATCATGGGGAAGGGGTG
>JBGCDC010000186.1:0-7882 GCA_045105055.1 Phycisphaeraceae bacterium
GGCGGCAGCGCGCGACGCCAGCCGTATTCGTCCACCTTGCCGGTCTTTGGGTTGTAGCCTGGCAGCGTGCCAACCTTGTCGTGGTAGTACTCGCCTTCGGTATAGATAAGCTTGCCTAGCGCCCCTGCCTGGTACTGCATCCGGTTTGCATAGAGCGTTGCGTGGAAAGTCGACGTTTCGTTCATCATGTACTTTTTGCCGCTTTTCTTCACCGCTTCAAAAAGCTCATCCGCTTCTTTTTTTGCCTCGAAGCCGAAGACGGCTGGGACCGCTGAGCAAACGTGCAGCCCATGATTCAACGCCATGATCGCGAGCCGCGCATGGCTGGGCGCATCGGTCGCGATATAAACCGCGTCGATCTTGCCCTCTTTAATCATTTCTTCGCATGACGGATATGTTTGCGGCGCCCCGACGGCCTTGGCAAGTTGAGCGCAGCGTGTGGGGTCGAGGTCCGTCGCCGCAACGACTTCTACATTCGGGTGGTTTTGATAGTAAAAAGTCGCACCGAACTTGCATAAGCCATAGCCCGCGATCCCGACCTTGATGCGGCGGTCAGACTTCTGCTCCCACTTCCCCGCGTTCTGTTGGATCTCGGTGCGCGTGCGCGCATCGTCTTCACCAAAGCCCGGAATGACGTTGCCCTGCGCATCTCGCGGCAGACCATCAGCATGTAATCGATGCCCCATCCCAAATGCACCAAGCGCCGCGGCACCCATGCCAAAACCCTGTAACAAGCTGCGTCGGCTTAAATTAAATTCATCAGGCATAGTAAGCTCCTTCATAAGAACATTCACGTTATGACTATAAAGTCAAAACGCCTCTATTACGACCCCCTAGAACCTTAAAGAGAATCAACACATAAAGGATAAGATCACCCATCCAGTCGTTCATGGACGGCGTGCAGATGTTCGCGCGGAATGGTGATTGCGCCGATTGTTCGTACGTGGGATTTTTTATTGAGATGGAAAGCCGTGATCGACACGTTCTCTGTCACATCGTTGTGTTTGATGGATTCAGCTCAAGCTGGTTCAAAGCTTGGGCTCTTCAAGGGGGACAGGGCAGATGTCTTTTCGACCGCAGTTGTCGCAGGCACAGCCTTCCCAGAGGTGGTTGAAGTATTGGCTGACGGCGTCGATGAGGTCGGGGGTGGTGGTCCAGATGCCGAGCTCGTGGTTGCGATTGAGATCGGACTTTGCGCCGAGGCCTGCGCCGGTGAGGTTGGCGCTGCCGAGGTACATGCGGTCCGCGTCGAGGATGACGGCCTTGGCGTGGAGGCGTGGGCAGCGGCGGAGGATGAGGTTTTCCGGGAGTTGGCCGTGCTTCTTGATGAGCCTTTTGAGCTCTTGGATGGCTGGGCCTGAGGGGACGCCTGCATGGAGGAGGCGGACCTCGACGCCACGCTGAGCGATTCGGCAGAGGTGCTCGAGGATGCTCGGCGGGGTGGCGCGTCGGCTGGGCGTTTTGCCCGGGTCGGGGACAAGGACGGTTTTGAGGTCGGCGGTGGCGATGTCGACCGAGACCTTGGCTTTCAAGAGCCCATCGTAGATGACCCGGCGGAGGTGCTGACCGTCCATGATCAGTTCGACTTGGCCGGTCGGCGCGGTGCTGAAGTTGATGTCATCTAGATCGCTCACCGCTGAGGTATCGGCAGGTCGCTGTGGTTGTAATGATTCATCGTTGATCCCATAGCACCTGGCGGAAGCCCGGTGCCGGTGCGCAGGAGTTCTATCTAACTCGCGATAAGCGTTTCGTTGTTCGTTGGTTTCGTTGGCGCCGTGGTGACTCGGTGATCACGGCTCCGGGCTTCCGCCAGGAGCTATTATAAATCGTCGGCGGCGGGAGAGGATCGCGGCACCGGCGAGGGTGAGCAGGATCAGCGAGTTGGGCTCGGGGATGGTCACGGACTCGTTGAAGTCCAGACGCATGACCGCGGTGCCGTCGGTGGGGGTGAAATCGAAAACGACTTTATCAAAGAGCGGCTGGGTCAGGCTCGCATCGACGCCGAGCTGATCATCAAGATCTTTAGCGGCGGTATAGGCCACAAGCGGGTCGTCGGTATCGGGCAGGATCTGGCTCTCCACGAGGATGTCGTATTCCTCGCGGCTGATGAGGATTAGGCCCTGGTCAAAGAGGTCATCTACTTCATTGACGGTGCCCAGATCGATCAGCAGTGAGAGAGCCTCTTCATTAATGAGTGAATTGGTGATGCTTGCGCCGCCGCCACCGCCGAAGGCTGCGCCGAGGTAGCCGGTGGTGAGCATGTTCATGCCGAAGACGGCGTCGAACGGCGCGCCGTCGATATCAAGCACGCCGACGAGTATGTCGGTCCAGACCAGCTCGAGATCCCCTTGCGTGGGAAGGATAAACGAGTCGACGCTGACGAGTGGCATGAAGACGGTGCCGCCGATGCCGCCGACTTCGAGGAAGTCGACGATATCGCCGCCTTGCGAGACGGTGAGGCCGAAGTCGATGCCCAGGTCGGTGGCCATCTGCTCGTTGATGATCATCGTCTGCGCGCCGGTATCGACGAGGAAGGTGTAGTCCTCCGCGAGGCGTGTCACCCCGCCGCTGTTGGCTCCGCCGGTGTGTCGCATGTCGACGTTGTCGATCACCGGCAGGCCCGCGAAGGTGGGGAGCAGGTCGGGTCGGCCCGCGTTGATGAAGGTCGGGTCGGTGTACTCGGGTTCGATGATGCGGAGGTCGACGTTCGTCGTCGCGGCGCTTTCGAGTGTGGCCTGGGCCATGGTGTCGTGGAAGGCGACACGCTGCAGTTCGATGTTGAGGTTGGGCCGCATATCGATCTCGACAGCGAGGCCTTGCATGGCGGGCATGCCGACGATGGCGGCGTAGCTGCCGATGTTGAGGTTGCGATCGCCGAAGGCACGGACGTTGGTTCCGACGAGTCGTTCGACGCCGTCGGAGTCTTCAATGCGTAGGCCGAAGGGGTCGTGGACATCGAGAAGCGTGGTGCCCGCGACGCCGAGCTCGGCGTATTGCGCGAGTTGTTCGTCGGCATCGATGACGCCGCTGCCGTCGTAGTCGAAGGCGAAGGCGGGTTGGCCGTAGTTTTCGCCGTTGCGGTAGGACAGCCCGGCAAGGAGGATGCCGTTCGCACCAGTGTCCAGTAGCGCCGTGTTAAGAGTGGGGCCAATGACGGTGCCGGGGGTGGTGGACTCGTCGGTTAGGCCGAAGACGATGCGGGGCTGGTCGAGTGCGAGCGAGTCTGCTGGGCCAAGGACGACCTCGATCGCAGAGGCCTGGGTCGCGGAAAGAACAATCGACAACCCCAAGGCCAATCGCGCCTTGGTTGGGATGCCCCGGGAGAACGGCATCGCTTCAGTGTTTTTAGTCATTATGGGTTACATAGTAATGGGTATATGCCTGAATCCCTAGCTCCGATTTTTAATCGAGGGAGACAACGGCGTCTAAGAGCCTAAAAAGCATTTAATGGGAACCTTGCTTCGGGTCGGTGCGTCGTATGATGGGTGGATCGTGCGGATTCCTTTTGAAGGGCGGTGCTGGATGTCGGGACGAAATCAATGGCGTATCGGTCGACTGATTCGATTCGGGCTGGTTCTCGGGGTCATGGGCGCAGGCTCGATGACGTTTGGGGTCGAGATTCGGATGCAGCAGCAGGCGTTTGGCTGGCGCTGCGGCGTAGGTCAGCAGTTCATTCAGCCGATCCAGCAGGCCCCTAGGGAGCAGACACAGGATGGGTTTAACGTCGCGGCCAGCGGGACCGCGATTGAAGACACGCCTGCAGGCGAAGCGCTCAAGCTGATCGAACAGGGCCAGTGGATCAAAGCGATCCAGGCGATCGAGTCGCTTGATGACACCGACCAACAACTTGTCTTGGATGCGAATGGCGTGCTTCGGCCTCTTTCGGCAATGAAGAGTGCGATGATCGCATCGATGCCCGAGGCTGGCCGACGCACCTTCTGTAAGCTCAATGACCCGGCGGCGAATACGCGTCTCGCTGAGGCGCTTGATGCCAACGACTTCAATGAACGAGAACAATCGCTCAAATCTATCGTGGACAGCTACGCGCTCTGCGATGCGGCGGCGACTGCCGCGGAGCACCTCGGCGACATCCGCTTTGAGCAGGGCCGATTCAACGAGGCAGCGGCTTACTACCAGTTCGCTTCGGAGCACCCCGCGACCACCGCCGACGATGCCGGGCTCATGGTCCGTCGCTTGACGGCCCTGTCGCGAGCGGAGCAGTGGAGCGCGTTTGATGTGCTCGCGGAGTACGCGAAATTCCGCTATCCGCAAACGACCATGACCATCGCGGGTCAGGACACGCCGATCCAAGGGTTCATCGCAACACTCGCTGAAGGGCGTGATGCGGTGCCAACGCTTCCTGGTGATGGTTCGCCGACGCGACTGGTCTTGCCTAATGTCGGCGAGCTGGAATACGACCAGCCGATGATCGCGAAGGATCATCTCCGCCTGCTTCAGATGCACGCGCAGAACAACAACCTACGCAGCATCATCGATCAGATCATCGCACCGATCGTCGCGAGTGATCACGATCGCCTCTTCACACTGACGCTCGGCAGCGTGGCCCGGCTCAACCCGGAGACCGGCACCGAGCTCTGGCGCGTCGGCGATGCAAACCAGACCGTTCAAAAACTCTCGAAGCGGATGCACAACCTCACCGCGGGGTACCACCAGTCCCTAGTCGTGCATGACGACACGGTGCTCGCATCGCTGCCAGGCGAACGCCACGACTTCAACGCATACCTCACTGCGCTAAACGCAGACAACGGCGAGGTCCGCTGGACGCTCAAGGACATCCAACGCAACAACAACGAAAGCGTCGTGGGCCAACCCATCGTCTTAGATAGCTTGGTTTACTTCGTGACCTATCGCTCGACGATGGAGCTGACACTGCGTGTCGTGAATCTGGATGATGGCTCCGAGGTGAATACGCTTGCTCTAGGCAAGGCATCGAAGGGTCCTTACGTGAACGCTCCGGCAGAACTGTCGCCGAGACTCACGATGGGCCAAAGCCACCTGATGGTGCAGACGAACAACGGTGCGCTGATCGCGGTGGACCCCAACGAGATGAAGATCGCTTGGGCGTTTACGCAAAAGGTTCGACAGAGCGGCGTGGGCATGATGCGTCGCAACGGCGTCGCCGTCGCGAATGCGGTCGCGCGACACACCGGAGACGTCGCCGCAAAGGATGGCTTAGTCATCGCGAAAGACACGCGCACCAATCAGGTCGTTGCCTTCCGCGAGTACGACGCCGCGATGCTGTGGTCGGCCGAGAGCGATGGCGACTCAACGATCGTTCATCAAGACGATGCACACGTGTACGTGCTGGGCAAGGAGCTCGTCGCCCTAGACCGACGCACCGGCGAGCGCGTGTGGTGGACGCCGCACCCTGGCGATAAGTCCGGCCTGCCCGTGTTCACCGACGACGCCTGCCTGATCGCGGGCAATCGACGGCTGTGCCGAATCGATCTGCGCACCGGCAAGCTCACCCATTACCGCGAAGACATGACCCACGCGGCGGCGCTGCACGTCGTCGGTAACCGGCTCATCAGCGTCGATCAAAACCGCATCGCCGCAATCGCCCTGCCTTGATGCAATCGCACACAACAAATCCAACTGCTCCCCGAACTCACGCTTGAATACGAAAGATAACGACACGATGAATGCACGCCTGATTGCCTTAGTGGCCCTGCTTGGCCTTGTGACCCTGCCGACGTTCGCTCAAGATGTGGTGTTCGCGGAGGATGTTGCGGAGCTTCAACTGCTGGCGCCGAATGACTTAGCTGCTATCCCGGTACAACCCGCGGCACCTGCCGAGGCTGACGCAGAAGAAGAGCCCGCCGACGAGCCCACGCCCGCGCCCAAACCCGCAGAGCCCGGCGTCCTTCGCTTCCACCTCATGGACGGCACGATCATCACCGGCAAGCTTACCGCCGAGACCCTGCCCGTCAGCACCGAGTTCGGCGAACTCACCGTCCCCATCCAGTCCATCGCAAGCTTCGCGCCCGGCCTAAGCTCGCACGCCGAAATCGATCAAACCATCACCGCACTCATTAAAGACCTCGGCAACCCCGACGCAAAGACACGCGACAAAGCACAGGCCCAGCTCCTAGCCTACGGCCCTGGCCTGCTCGCTGAATTACAAGCCTACGCCAGCGACCCCGACGCCGAGCGAAAAGTCCGCATCGCCACCATCATGGAAGAGCTCTACACCGTCGAGACCGATGCGTTCGACATGGAGCAAGGCCCGAGCATCTCGCTCACCCGTCTTGACCAAGTCGTCACCGAGCGGTTCACCATCGCGGGCAAGATCAAGCAAGACACCTTCATCATCGCATCGAAGTTCGGCGAGCTGACCGTCAAGCTTGGTGATATCAAAGCTGTCGAACGCATGAGCTCAGAGAAGCCAGAGATGCGCCGCACGGTCGAAGTGTCGGGCATGGACATGACGTGCAAGGGCTATAAGAAGACGGGCATCCGCGTGAATCGTGGCGACCGGATCATCATCACCGCAGAAGGCCGAGTGACCATGAGCCCGTGGGGCAGCAACTCGGTGTCGAGCCCCGACGGCGTCGCACAAAACGGCATGTACAACGGCAAGATCCCCATGGGCGCACTGGCCGGCCGAATCGGCGACAGCGGCGAGGAACTGCTCATCGGCAGCAAGAACTCGTTCATCGCCAAGAAGTCCGGCGTCCTGCAACTGGGCTTCGCCATGCAACAAAACTGGGCCAACTACCAGTTCCCCGGCAGCTACAAAGCACGCGTCCGCGTCGTGCCCGCGAATTAATTAGCTTGGATAGCATCTAATTTGTCATGGCGATTGCCTATAGGGCAAGCTATGCTGGCAACTCCTATTCACCAGAGAACCTGTCTTATGCGCATCCGATTCAACGCCGTCCTCGCCGCCGCCCTGCTGTTCGCTTTTGCGCTCGTGCTACCAGCCCAAGCCGCCAAGCCACTTAAGGTCTACATCCTCGTCGGCCAATCCAATATGCAAGGCCACGCCCGGGTCACCACCATCGACTACATCGGCGAAGACCCCAAGACCAAACACCTACACAAACTGATGGTCGGCAACGACGGCCAGCCCGTCACCGCGGACCGCGTCTGGGTCGCCGACATCACCGGCAGAGGCGACAACAACGGCGTCACCACCGGCAAGCTCACCACAGGCTTTGGCGCACGCAGCAATCCGACTCAAACCGCTGACAAGATCGGGCCGGAATACGCGTTTGGTTTAGTCATGCAAGAGGCCTACGACGGGCCGATCCTCATCATCAAGGCCGCCTGGGGCGGCAAGTCCCTGCACATCGACTACCGCTCGCCGAGCTCCGGGACTTACGTCATGAATCAAGGCGAGATCGCTAAAGCCACGAAGCAAGGCAAGGACGTCAAGCAACTCGCGGCCGAGAAGGCAGAAAAAAGCGGGCACTACTACCGCCTGATGATGGATCATGTAAAGACCACGCTCGCCGACCCAAGCAAGGTCGTGCCGGGCTACGACAAAGAAGCAGGCTACGAGATCGACGGCTTCGTCTGGTTCCAAGGCTTCAACGACCTCGTCTTCGGCGATGTCTACCCCAACCGCAACGAGCCCGGCGGCTACAACGACTACAGCAAATGGATGGGCATGTTCATCAAAGACGTGCGTAAGGATTTGGAGCAGCCCAAGATGCCGTTCGTCATCGGCGTGCTAGGCGTCGGCGGCCCGGACGATCCAAACGCAAAGAACCAAAGCAAGAAACACTTCCGCCAAGCGATGGCCCTACCCGCCAAGCACATGGACGGCGTCTTCGCTGTCGATACCGCGGTCTACTGGGACATGAATCTCGACGCGATCGACAAGAAACGCGGCAAGCTCTGGAGCAAGCTTGCCAGG
>JBGCDC010000187.1:0-9549 GCA_045105055.1 Phycisphaeraceae bacterium
CTCGCTCCTAGATGAAGTCATTCGAGAGTTCCCCGACCTCAAGATCATCCTCGGTACGTTCGGCGATCCGTGGGTCGATGAAGGCGTCGCGCTGCTCGCCAAGCACCCGAATGTCTACGCAGATATTTCCGGCTTCACCGCTCGCCCTTGGCAACTCTTCAACGCCCTGCTCACCGCACATCAGCTCGGCACGATGGACCAGGTCCTCTTCGGCAGTAACTTCCCCTACGTTTTGCCGGAACAAGCGATCAAAACCATCTACTCGGTCAATACGCTGACCCAAGGGACGCAACTCCCCTCGGTGCCGCGAGAACAACTCCGAAACGTTGTCGAGCGCGACACGATCGAAGTGCTGGGGCTAAGACGCTCAGAAACAGCCGCAAACGTAGAAACCGAAAGCGTTGCCGACACTGAAGATGACACGTCCGAGCAAGAGCAGGAGGCGTCATCTTGAATCGCGCGATGAGCCTTGCATTGTTGATCGCGTTGCCAGCCTTTTGCTTTGGTTGCAGCTCGTCTTTATGGACCAGCCAATCCGCTCTTGCGATCGTGAGTCAAGACGACACGTCGCTCCGCCTCCAAGGCGATTTCAACAGCGCGTACTACGTCTTCGATAGCACCGAGTCGATCACCGTGATCCTCATTGAAGGGCCCGAAGACAACCCGACCCAAGCCGCAGCGATCCGGATGATGTGGCAGCCCAAGGCCGGCCTGACCCCCGTCAATCCAGACGCGACCAACGCGACCATCCAATACATCGTCTTCGCGAACCGACGCACCGACGAAGGCTTCTACAAAGAGGTCGGCGTCTACAGCGGCGCAGGCTTTTTACACCTCGACTCCGAACCAGGCGACGCGCGACTCAACGCAAGCCTATGGCAGGCCGACCTGCTACTTGCCGACCGCAGCGATCGGTTCAAAGATTTACTGGGCCAGTCGACCTTGCGTGGCAGCTTCACTGCTGAGCGCGACAGCGTCAAAGTACAAGAACTCCTCAAACGCCTGAACCTAAAAGTCTCCAACCGCTTGGGCTATCCACGCCTAGTCGGTGAGCCATCTAGCGATACCCTCGCGACCGACAAGCCATAGCCTGCTTCAAATAGATCCTCTGTCTGACACGTCACCGAGACGCCAATATGAACCGATGCACACGACCGGCCAAACCCGCGAGAACGCTGGCACCCCGTACCTTTTGGCTGATCATCGCGCTCGCCGTTTTGAGCATGACGATCGCTCCGAACCTGCACGCTCAGGATGCTGTCGAGCCAACTGATACCGGCTTCGACCTGCCGTTGGTCACGAATATTCAGGCTCCCGCGGGCAAACCGACGCTCGGCGATCGCTTCGATAGCACGCTTAGCGTGATCAACAACGCCGTATTCACGACACTCTTTTTTGATGTCAGCTTCGGCGCTTTCCGCGGTGAAGAAGTTGATGTCGACGGCAAGCCCGTCTTCGAAATCAACCCAATCAAAAAAGAAGCCGACGCCGACTTCGAGGCCATCCTCACAACCAAGTCCGGCAACCCGATCCTCAAAGCCAACGGTGAATACCGAAAAATCACCGTCGCACAAGGCACGTCCTATCAGCCTGTTTCCAAGCCCGGCAAGCCCGACACAGAGCAAGGCGATCGTACCATCGCGGGGCCTAAGGCGCCATTTCTCGTTGTTTTCCTTGCCATTGGCGCGATCTTCTTCACCGTCTGGCACGGCTTCATCAACATCCGAGGCTTCAAGCACGCGATCGATATCGTCCGTGGCAAGTTCAGCCGAGACGATGACGCGGGTGAGATCCCGCCCTTCCGTGCACTGACTTCAGCGCTGTCCGCAACCGTCGGCCTAGGCAATATCGCTGGCGTCGCAATCGCGGTAAAACTTGGCGGCCCCGGCGCAATCTTCTGGATGATGTTCCTCGGCCTCTTCGGCATGACGGCAAAATTCCACGAGTCCACGCTCGCACAGATGTTCCGCATCAAGAACCCAGACGGCAGCGTCTCCGGCGGGCCGATGTACTACCTCGATCAAGGCTTCAAACAAATCAACAGCGGCCTGGGCGTCTTCGGGAAAGTCCTCGCCATCATCTTCGCGGTCTTTTGCATGGGCGCGTCGCTTGGTGGCGGCAACATGTTCCAGTCCAACCAAGCCTTCGAGGGCTTCTACTCGCAGTTTGTTCAAAGCGATTCGCTTGCGGAACAACGACGTGATGAACTGCCGATCGAAGTGCTCCGACCATTGCTCAACAATAAGCAACTCGATGCCGCAGCAAACGACGACCTTGCGAACAAGCCTAAAGATGTTGTCCGAGCAGGTCTCACAGAAGATCGCGTCCGAGCCATCCTGCTACCGTCACAAATCGAACAAGTCTTAGATGAGGAGGCCGTCGCTGCAGATAAGACGCAACGCGACACGCTGAAGGGTCGAGTCAGTATCGGCTTTGGCCTAATCTTCGCGACGCTCGTCGGCATCGTCGTCGTCGGTGGCATTACACGCATCGGCGCTGCGACTAGCAAGATCGTCCCGGCCATGTGCCTGCTCTACATACTCGGCTGCGCAATTGTCATCTGCTTCAACCTCAACGAAATCCCAAGCAACGTTTCACTCATCTTTGAAGGCGCGTTCGCGAAAGAGTCGGCTTACGGCGGGCTCATCGGCGTGCTCATCATCGGCTTCCAACGCGCCGCGTTCTCGTCCGAAGCGGGTCTAGGCTCGTCGGCCATCGCTCACTCCGCGGCCAAGCAAAAAGAGCCTATTCGTGAAGGCTTTGTCGCCTCGCTTGAACCGTTCATCGATACGATCGTTATCTGTTTCATGACCGCGATGGTCGTGCTCATCACCGACGCTTATATCGCTCCCGAACTCGTAGAAGAGTCCAATGGATCGGCCATCACACTCTTCGCCTTCGAGCAGACCCGAGTCGGAGCATGGTTCCCCTATGTCCTCTCGGTCAGTATCGTGCTGTTTGCCTTCTCGACCATGATTTCGTGGTGCTACTACGGCGAGCGGGCATGGGGTTACCTCATCGGACTCAAGTCCGTCGTCATCTTCCGCCTGATCTTCGTTGCGTGCGTCTTCGTCGGCGCGGTCGCGAGCCTCGGCCCGGTCATCGACTTCGCCGACGCGATGCTCCTCACGATGGCCCTGCCGAACATCATCGGCGGCGTCATCCTCGCCAAGCTCGTTAAGCGCGAGCTAAAGGCCTACTGGGCTCGCTACAAAACTGGCGAAATGACCGGCCCAGAGCCCGGCCCAGACCAAAGCGGCTCAGACATCTAACACCGCCTGACAGCCCCCCGTAGCTCGCTCTGCCAACCTGACACATTCAAATAGAGGCCTGCCAATTTTACGGCAGGCCTTTTATTTTGTAATTAACTGAAAATAATAGACTTAAGTTAATCCACAGATAACAAAAAACTCTAAATCTCTGGCCCGGCAGTTGTACTAGCTCTGGTGTGCTGCGGCGATCGCTGCAGACCGATCCGACGATGACCCCGCTTCAAATAGGAGCTCAAAACGATGCCCGCTAAGCAACTTGTCTTTGAAACCGATGCCCGTGCCAGCCTACTGGCCGGCGTCACCAAACTCGCCACCGCTGTCAAAAGCACCCTCGGCCCGCGTGGTCGAAACGCTGTGCTCGACAAATCCTGGGGCGGCCCGACCGTCACCAAGGACGGCGTCTCGGTCGCTGAAGAAATCGAACTGGCCGACAAGAACGAAAACATGGGCGCTCAGCTCGTAAAAGAAGCCGCCAGCCAAACCTCCGACAAAGCAGGCGACGGCACGACGACCTCGACCGTCCTCGCCGAGGCGATCTTTAAGGAAGGCCTCCGCCAAGTCGCGGCCGGTCATGACGCCAATGCACTTGTCCGCGGCATCAAGAAAGCCGTCGAAGCAGCTGTCATTGAAATCGACAAGCAAGCCAAGAAGATCGATGGCAAGAAGGACATCCAAAACGTCGCTGCCATCTCTGCCAACAACGACCACTCGATCGGCAAGATCATGGCCGACGCGATGGAGACCGTCGGCAAAGACGGCGTCATCACCGTCGAAGAAGGTCAATCCCTCGAAACCTACGTCGATGTCGTCGAAGGCATGCAGTTCGACCGCGGCTACCTGTCGCCGAACTTCATTACCAACCCCGACGAGATGAACGTCGAGCTCGATAAGTGCTTGATCCTGATCTACGAAGATAAGATCGGCAGCATCCAGAAGCTCGTCCCGCTCTTGGAAAAAGTACAAGAGACCAAGAAGCCACTACTCATCATCGCGGAAGACGTTGAAGGCGAAGCCCTCGCTACGCTCGTGATGAACAAGCTGCGTGGTGTCCTGAATATCTGTGCTGTGAAGTCGCCTGGATATGGCGATCGACGCAAGGCCATGCTCGGCGACATCGCTGTGCTCACCGGCGGCACTGCGATCATGAAAGACCTCGGCATCGATCTTGACGCGGTTGAACTCGGCCACCTCGGCATGGCGAAGAAGATCACCATCGACGCGGACAACACCACCGTCATCGAGGGCGCTGGCTCGACCAAGGACATCCAAGGCCGAATCGCACAGATCCGCCAAGAAATCGAAGGCACGAGCAGCGACTACGACCGCGAGAAGCTCCAAGAACGCCTCGCCAAATTGGCTGGCGGCGTTGCTCAGATCAACGTTGGTGCTGCGTCCGAAGCTGAAATGAAAGAGAAGAAGGCCCGCGTCGAAGACGCCTTGCACGCGACGCGTGCAGCGGTCGAAGAAGGCATCGTCCCTGGCGGCGGCGTCTCGTTCATCCGTGCGGCAGCCAAGCTCTCCAAGCTCAAGCTACATGGCGACGAGCAGGTCGGCGTCGACATCATCACCAAGGCACTCAGCGTCCCGCTGCAAACCATCGCGGACAACGCAGGTGAGCACGGCACCGTCGTCGTCTCTAAGGTCGCGGCGGCTAAAGGATCCAACGGCTTTGATGCACTTAAGCTCGAATATGCAGACCTCATCGAACGCGGCATCATCACCCCTGCAAAAGTCGATCGCACCGCACTGCAAAACGCGGCAAGCGTCGCAACCGTGCTACTGACCTGCGACTGCCTGATCACCGAGATCCCAGTCGAAGACGAAGGCGGTCACGACGATCACCACCACCACGACCATGGCATGGGCGGGATGGGTGGCATGGGCGGCGGCATGCCAGGCATGGGCGGGATGGGCATGCCGGGGATGATGTAAATCATCAAGCCACTTACGGCTTAGCACTCTAAAACAAACCAAAAACACCAAGCAATCAAACACACGGAGACGCCAATCATGGCCACTAAAACTAAATCTAAAACCAAATCCGCGAAGACTACGATCACCCCACTTGACGATCGCATCATCGTCAAGCCTGATACCGCAGACGAGCGCACCGAGTCCGGCATCTACCTGCCCGAAGGCGCCCAAGAAAAGCCACAGACCGGCAAGGTCATCGCGGCAGGCCCAGGCAAGCTCACCGACACCGGCGAGCGTGGCAAGCTATCCGTCAAGAAAGGCGACACCGTCCTCTTTGGTAAGTACAGCGGCTCGGAAGTCGATATCGACGGCGTCGAGCACAAGATCATGCGCGAGTCCGAACTACTCGCCATCATCGAGAAGTGAGCGCAACGAGCCGTTTAACGGTCACGCTTGCGTGACTTCAAGAACTACAACAAACACCAACACTTAAACAGACTGGAGCCACCCAAGATGGCACAGAAGCAACTCATGTTCGACGCCCAGGCACGCCTGGAGCTTAAAAAAGGCCTAGATCAACTGGCCAACGCCGTTAAGGTCACGATGGGCCCGACCGGCCGAAACGTGATCCTCGACAAATCCTTCGGCGGCCCAGCCGTCACCAAAGACGGCGTCACCGTCGCGAAAGAAGTTGACCTCGAAGCACCCTTTGAAAACATGGGCGCAAAGATGGTCGTCGAGGTCGCAAAGAAGACCAACGACAAAGCAGGCGACGGCACGACCACCGCAACCGTCCTCGCACAAGCCATCTTCGAAGAAGGCCTGCGACACGTCACCGCTGGCGTGAACCCCATGGCACTGCAACGCGGCATCACTGCTGCGGGCGAAGCCGCGGGCGAAGCCATCAAAGCCAGCGCCACCAAGTGCAAAGGCGTTGAGGACTACAAAAAAGTCGCCACCGTCTCGGCCAACCACGACACCGAAATCGGCGACATCATCGCTGAAGCCATCGAAAAGGTCGGCCCCGAAGGCGTCGTCGAAGTCGAAGAAGGCAAGACCCCTGATACCACGCTCGACTATGTCGAAGGCATGAACTTTGACAAGGGCTACCTATCGCCCTACTTCATGACTGACCCGACCAGCCAAGAAGCGGTCCTCGAAGACGCGCTGGTCCTCATCCACGAAAAGAAGATCAGCAACCTCCCCGACCTGCTGCCACTGCTCAACAAAGTCGCGATGGCACAAAAGCCACTGCTCATCATCGCTGAAGACGTCGAGTCTGAAGCACTCGCAGCATTGGTCGTCAACCGTCTGCGTGGCGTGCTCAAGGTCTGTGCGGTTAAGGCGCCGGGCTTTGGTGATCGCCGTAAAGCCATGCTCGGCGACATCGCTGCAGTCACCGGCGGCACCTTCATCAGCGAAGATCTGGGTATCTCGCTCGAAGCCCTCGAACTTGAACAGCTAGGCTCGGCCAAGCGTTTGATCGTCGACAAAGACTCCACCACCATCATTGAAGGTGGCGGCAAGAAGAAAGATATCACCACTCGCTGCGACCAGATCCGCACGCAGATCGAGAACACCACCAGCGACTACGACCGCGAGAAGCTCCAAGAACGCTTGGCAAAACTCACTGGCGGCGTCGCGATCATCCGTGTCGGCGCTCACACTGAGACCGCGATGAAGGAACGTAAGGACCGCGTCGACGACGCACTGCACGCCACCAAGGCCGCAGCACTCGAGGGCTATGTCCCCGGCGGCGGCGTCGCGTTCATCCGTGCGATTGAAGCCGTCAACGCAGCCCGAGGCAAGGCCAAGGGCGACGACAAGATCGGCTACGACATCATCGCCAAGGCACTCGAAGTCCCGTTGCGACAGATCGTTGCCAACGGCGGCGAAGATGGCTACCTCGTTGTTGAAGAAGTGATGAACAAGAAGGGCAACAACGGCTACAACGCCGCGACCAGCGAATACGTCGACCTCGTCAAAGCGGGCATCATCGACCCGGCCCTGGTCAGTCGAACCGCGTTGCAGAACGCTGCATCCGTCGCGGGCCTGATGCTCACGACCAACGTCCTGGTCACTGATCTGGACGAGCATGACGACGCTGTCGAAGGCTCCGTTTCGTAAGTATTGAATTGAAACCCACGCCGCTGGTGCACGGAAGTGTGTCAGCGGTTTTGCTTTAAGAGCAGACGGATACGACCCATGGCAACTCAGCGCGACTATTACGAAGTGCTCCAAGTCGAGCGAAACGCCAGCGGCGACGAGATTAAACGCTCGTACCGCAAGCTTGCGATGCGCTACCACCCCGACCGCAACCCCGACAACAAAGAAGCAGAGGGAAAGTTCCGCGAAGCTTCCGAAGCCTACGAGGTGTTGTCCAGTGACGAGAAGCGTCGCAAGTACGACCAGTTCGGCCACGCCGGTCTCAACGGACAGGCTGGGCATGACTTCTCGCATATGAACGCCCAAGACATCTTCGGGATGTTCGACGATATCTTCGGCGGATCGTTCGGTGGCGGCGGGCGATCACGCGGCAGAGCCCAAAGCAACCGTGGCTACGACCTCGAAACCGTCAGCGCAATCACACTCGATGACGTACTGAATGGCGTCGAAAAAGAGATCGAATTCACGCGGCAAGACACCTGCGAAACCTGTTCGGGCAGCGGCGGCAAGCCGGGCACTGAGCCTTCCACCTGTGTCACCTGCGGCGGCCAAGGCCAAGTCCAGCAAGCAGGCCTCGGCGGGATGTTCCGTATGGTCTCCACCTGCCCCGCCTGCAACGGCGCGGGTAAGAGCTACCGCGAGAAATGCGGCGGCTGCGGCGGCGATGGACGGCAACCGAAAAAAGTCGAGATCACCGTCAAGGTCCCCGCTGGTATCCGTGACGGCCAAGCCATCCGCGTTCAAGGCGAAGGCGAGCCGGGCAAAAACAACGGGCCGCGCGGCGACCTGCACGTCGTCATCCGCGTTCAAGAACACGAACTCTTCACCCGTGAAGAGGACCATCTCGTCCTCCGTATGCCCATCAGCTTCGGACAAGCCGCGCTTGGCGCGACGCTGCAAGTCCCAACGCTCGAAGACGAACAAGAGCTCACTCTCAAGCCCGGCACACAGCACGGCGATCTGTTCCGCATCAAAGCCGCGGGCTTACCCAATCTTCGCAGCGCCCGGCGCGGCGACCTAATCGTCGCAGTATTGCTCGAAGTGCCTAAGAAACTCACGGGCAAGCAGAAGGAACTGCTGCGTGCATATGCAGAGACGGAAGAGCATCAAGACATGCCTGAGCACAAGGGCTTTTGGAAGAAGATCAAAGACTACATTGGTTGACCCCGGAAATTAAGGACAGGCTTATTGCTGTCTGATGTGAGAGGTAACGCCTTATGAGCGAGCAAAAAGGACAAGATGAGCCGTTCGATATCGGTGACGCGGAAGAATATTTCGCTTCGCAAGAAGGCGAAGATGGGATTGATTCCGAATCTAAGCACCCAGACTCGGAGGAGCAAGGCTCCCAGAGCAGTCTGCAGGCTGAACGAGATGAGCTGGAGTCCAAACTTCTCCGCGTCTCGGCCGACTATCAGAACTTCGCGCGACGGTCCCAGCAAAACATCGACTCTGCAGTCGAGCACAAGCTCATGGATGTCGCACGCAGCCTCGTCACCGTCATGGACCACTTCGACCGTGCGCTTGAAGGACAAAATAAAGACGAAGCAACCGGCGTCCTGCAAGGTGTCATGATGGTCCACAACGAGCTACTCTCAACACTCAACCGCTACGGCATTGAACGCTTAGATGTCGAGCTCGGTGCCGAGTTCGACCCCAATCAGCACGAAGCATTGATGCGTCAGCCTTCCGATCAATTTGAGTCCAACCACATCACGATGCAGATGCAGCCCGGCTACGTGCTAGGCAGCAAAGTCATCCGCCCCGCCCAAGTCGGCGTGGCGGAATAAGGGAATCAAACCATGCCGACTTACGACTATGTCTGCGATGCTTGCGAGCACGCGTTCGAAGAATTTCAATCGATGTCGGCTAAGCACCTCAAAAAATGCCCCGAATGCGGCAAAAACAAGTTGCGCCGACTCATCGGCACCGGCGCGGGCATCATCTTCAAAGGCTCGGGCTTCTACGAGACCGACTACCGCTCTGACGGCTACAACAAAGACAAAAAAGCCGACAGCGAGAAGAAAACTGAAAAGAAGTCTGACAGCAAGTCAGAAACGAAGAGCACGAGCAAGAGCGAGTCGAAGTCGAGTTCGAACTCTGACACGACCAAGCCTAAGAAAGATACAAAAAAAGATTGATCGCTTAGCAGGTGGTACGAGGAAGTTATCCCCGCTACTCCTGCTCTTCGGCCTGCTCT
>JBGCDC010000188.1:0-9192 GCA_045105055.1 Phycisphaeraceae bacterium
GTAGTCATAGCCGATGCCGTCGAGGTTGAGCGAGAGCTTGTCGGTCTTGGTGTCGAAGTAGTCCCTGAGTCGGCCGGGGAGCTTTTCGAAATCATTACCGCCGAACTGGTCGGGGTTTTTGAGACGATCGGGTCGCTCGGCACAGTCGAAGTGGCGGCCGGTGAGATCTGCGATCTTCTCGGGGGTATGAAACGACGCGCCTTGTGTATTAAACGTCGGAGCGGTACTGGCTTGGTTAAACAACACGCCCGCGGCGACGAGTAATACCGCAGCAACCGCTGCCGGGACCCATCGTCCGATGCGAGCGAGGACCGGCGGCCCGGCGTACGCGGCTTGTTGTGCTTCGGTTTGCTTTGGAGGTGCGGCCATCTTGCTTGAAGCGTCGCCAGCCATCGCAAGCAGCTTGCCCGCAAGGTCATTTGGGCACTTCATCTCCGGGCCGTCCATTGTCTTCGCGCAGGCTTGCTTAAGTCGCTGTTCGTAAGCCAACCTCTGCGCGGCTTTGGGATCTTCCGCGATCTTCGCTAGGACCTGCGGCTGATCGGCGAAGTTCAGCTCGCCGTCGGCCAAGGCCTGGAGCATCTGGTCCATTGTCTTAGGGGTGTTTTCGTCTGGTTGCATATCGTTTGCTTTCGCCCCAATTCGTGAAGGCAGTTGGTCCACGTCCCTAGCCTCTGTCTGGTGTAACCCGGCAACACGCGGGGTTATTCCGTGCCCATATGGGCGTTTGCGTTCTTATCCATCTATCCGTCGATTACTTCGTTTGAATCCCGTGTTCCTCGGCCAAGCCCGACAGGTTTTCCGTCAATATCCCGCGGGCCCGGTATAGCCGACTCATGACGGTGCCTAAGGCCACATCCAACACGTCCGCAATCTCGCGATACTTCAAGCCCTCAACCGCCCAGAGCAAAAGCACCTCGCGGTAGTGGTCGGGCAACTCGTCGATGGCATGCTTGAGCCGATCGTCGACCTGTTCCCAGTCCAAGTGCTCAAGGTCCCAGGCCGGCGGCGGCGCATCGACTTCGCCGAGTTGTCCGCCCGCGACTTCGCCGATGATGTCGTCGCCGAGCGTGGGCTCACGATTTTTCTTTTTGACCTTGGTATAGAAGTTGTTGTGCAGGATTTTGAACAACCAAGGCTTGACGCCGTGGTCACGGAGTTCAAATCGGCCCTCGCTCTTGAATGCTTTGAGGAAAGTCTCTTGCACAAGGTCGGAGGCGTCGTCGGGGTTGCGGGCCAAGGTCATGGCCATGCGATAAACGCTGTCCATCTCGGCGAGTGCAAGCTCTCTAAATGCGGTGCTTTCCACGGTTTCGGTCCCTCATGCTGGTGCCCGTCAGTGTAACGGGGCAGGTCACGGGGGGAGAACCCCGAGCCGACCGGGGTTATTCCCGAACGCGAGAAGAAATCTTTACGAGCTCAATCCTCTCCTGTTCTTGTCGGTGAGTCATACGAGCCAATATGACCAGTGACAAGACAACGAACGAAGACCAGCCTACCTGTACAACATCAGGCAGCTCATCCACCGAGTTGTGCCTACTAAGACCCGAAGAACCAAGGCAGCAATAAATGAGTGCGAGTGGAATCACCCAGCCCCACCCCATGTTGGGCCGAATAAGCACAATCATTCCCCCAACGAATGAAATAAGCATCGGCACGATACCGATCACTACATCGTCATAAGGCCGTCTGCCGGAAAGTTGGTTGTAAGCGAATGCGTAGTCACTCCAATAAACAGAACGTAGAAAAATATCAGCCGCAAAAACAATCACGAGTAACCGAATGAGATTCCTGCTTCGCAAAACCACCTCCAGTATCTATGGCTAGTCTACACCGGTAGAAATCGCTATCTTGCAATAATGCCCAGCCCGACCCCCATCAAACACGTCGCCCTGCTCTTTGCGATGCAGGACGAGGCACTGCCGCTAATCCGACAGCTCAAGCTCACGGATAAGGGACATCTGTCGCCGCCGATGCCCATGCGTTGGTACGACGGGACCCTCGGCAAGCTCCGGGTCGATGTCGCCGTCATGGGGGCCGACCGACGCTTCGGCATCGATTGCATCGGAACGCAACCCGCTGCCGTGGCGACGCACATCGTCCTCGACAAGCTCGACCCCGACCTGCTCATCAACGCGGGCACATGCGGCGGGTTTATCCAGCGCGGCGGAGCCATCGGCAAGGTCTACCTCACCGGCGGGCCGTTCTACTTCCACGACCGACGCATCCCGCTCGCGCCCTTCGAAAAATATGCCAACGGCGGCTGGCAGTTATCCGATGTTGATGCGTGGGCCGACGCGCTCAAGCTCGAACAGGCCGTGGTCAGCTCGGGTAACTCGCTCGACATGAACGACGATGACGAACAACGGATCCAAGCGGTGGGTACGCACGCCAAGGACATGGAAGCCGCATCCATCGCATGGGTCGCGGATCAATATGAAAAGCCATTGTGCGCGATGAAAGCCGTGACCGACCTCGTGGATGGCGAGCACCCAACGCACGAAGAGTTTGAACGCCACCTGCACACCGCAAGCGAAGCACTTAGCGACACACTCGTAAAATTCCTGAATCACCTCAACGAGAAACACACATGAAACATTTCTTATTAAGCCCGAAGTTTTGTCACAACGCAACGCTGCGCGGATCCCAAGCCCTCGCCATCCTCATCCTCCTAACCCTCGGCCTATCCCTCGCCAACGCAGAAGACCCAAAACCAACGCGCGGCGAAGCGGGCGACATCCTCACCCCGCTAACCATGGGCAACACCTGGGTCTACGAAGGCGATGATGACGACCCCTTTATCACCATCGACCGCATCGAAGGCGTTGTCATCTTCGACGGCCAACCCTGGCACATGCTCCGCTCCTACGAGCGTGCAACCGATCAACCTGACGCCAAAGATGTCCCGCTAGGCTCAGAGCTCTGGATTGCAATGATCGACGGCCATGAGTGCGATGCTTTCATCGAAACCGACGAAGAAACCAGCGTGCTCAAGCTCAGCGATATGAGCAAATATTTCCGCTATCCCGCAACCCTCGGCGACACCTACCAGCCCAACGCAGACGACCCCACCGTCGTGATCACCGTCATCTCCCTTAGCGAGAAAATCACGACCAAGGCTGGCGAATTCGACTGTGTCGTCTACAAAGAAACCAGCACCGAAGACACCAGCTACTCCCTCACCAGCTATATCGCTCCTGGCGTCGGGATCGTGAAAAATATCACAAAAGAAGAACAAGAAACCTTCTTCTCAAGCCTTCGTAGCTACACGCTGGTTGAGAAAAAGTGACGCCTAACCAAAGCCCACTGCTTGCCCGCTTTAAGGCACGCGGTGGGGTCATGAATTGGGTCATACGCCCAACTCATCGCGCCTTCTCATACTCAGGATTCACCGCCTGCTTACTCCAGCGTTTCAACACGCCGCGTAGCGAGTCGATGCTCTCGGCGTACTGGCCTTGATCATCCGTTTCCTCAATCCATGTGTCGAGGATCGCGCGGTGCTTCGCTAAGGCCTCAGCATGTGCGGGGTCGTTAGCGAGATTATTGATCTCGTGCGGATCGTTTTGCAGGTCATACAACTCCTCAGCCACGCGAGCGTTCCACTTAAACGCTTGAACTTCGTTGAGCTTGCCCTCTTGATAAAGCTTACGCTCAGCCTCGATGTAGTCTCGGCCATCACGGTACTGCGGCTGCATGAAACTGCGATCGGTCATGAAGTTTCGCAGGTACTTGTATCGCTTGGTCGTAACCGCTCTCACGCGATCGATCGTATAGTCGCAGCGGTCACGCGCAGAGACGACAAACTCACGGGCCTTGTGATCCTCGGCAAAGAAGTCATGACCCTCAAGCCAACTGTGCTTCTCTAGATCGACGCCAGCGAGCGCGAGGGTTGTTGTGCTGATATCGATACCGTTGATGAGATCGTCACGTGAGGAGCCCGGCGCGACGCCGTGGTTTGGGCTGGTAACAATCAATGGCACGCGTATGCCGCCCTCGTAGAGCCATTGCTTGTGTCGGTGCAGGCCCATGCCATGATCGGTCCAGAAAAAGACGATTGTGTTCTCAAGCAATTCATCTGCTTTGAGTTCCGCGATGATCTGGCCAACCTCGTTGTCGGTGATGCGGATCGTGTCGTAGTGCTGGGCGATTTGCTCGCGGATCGCAGGCTGGTCGGCGTAATAAGGCGGGACAGTGACACTCGCACGATCGGTAACCTTTTGATTCTTTTTGAGACGAAAGTTGTGCTTGCCACCTGCCAATTGAATTTGCGCAAAGAAGGGCTGGCCCTCTTTGCGTTCGCGCCAAAGCGGCGGGAAGGCCAGGCCCTTGCCATGCTTGACCTTGTCGTAGAGATCGCTGCTTTCCCAGATGAAGTTGAAATCGTTTTTGTTCATGCCTTGAGTCGTGACAAAGTAGCCCGCCTCGCGCATGAGTTGATAAGTCGTCTTGACGCCATCGGGCAGGTGGATGACCTCTTCGGGCACGCGCTTGCGCGACGAACGGTGGTTGTGAACACCAAGCGACGTTTGCATCGCGCCGGTAGCGATGGCCGATCGCGTCGCAGAGCACACCCCGGCCGGCATGTAAGCGCGGTCAAATCGGACACCACGTTTCGCCAGCGCATCAATGTTCGGCGTCGGCACAGTATCGTCGCCGTAGCACCCGTACCAGCCATTCATATCTTCAACGAAGATCCAAACGATGTTCGGCCGATCCTCCGCCAGCACGGGCAGTGACAGCAAGCCGAACAATTGCAAAAACGCCAACGCCAATATCGTCTGCTTGATCATCGCCTGCCTTCTTCTTGAGTAAATTGTGTGCTACTTCGCTCGGCCTTCGAGCAGTAGTCGGCCGACCTCTGCGATCATGGCCTTACGCTTAGTCGCATCGAGCAGCCCGGTCTCTCGGCCGATGTCCGCCGCGGTGGCTAAGCCGAGGATCGCCCAAGTCACTGCCCAGGTCTCGGGCATGTCTTTGGTGTCTTGCGTCGCGCGGTGCTCGCCGACTTGTTGCTCGATGAATTCAGTGAACTTGCTATACATCGACCGAAGCGCTTCGAGCACATCCGGGTCGTCCGTCTCGCTCAGCGCCGCAAACGTGATGCGGTAGAAACCTTTCTCACCACGGTGTTCCGAGTCGTATGCAAGGATCCGCTGTGCCGCAGTTGGCCCATCCGGGTCGGCCTCTGCCTGATCAATCAAGCTCTGCCAAACCTGCATCGTCGAGTCGTACAGATAGTCGATCGACGCGGCGAACATCGCCTTCTTATCGTTCCACAAGCGATACAAAATATTCTCTTGCACACCGCACCGCGAAGCCAACTCAGCGGTCGTCGCCTTACGGTAACCAAGCTCGCTGAACGCTTGCGCAACGATCGGCATCAACTCAGCACGTTTTTCATGTGAACGGTTCGGGCGGGCCATAGGTAGATCGTAATCCGATTCGGGTTTTAACGCAGCCCACTACCCGTCAACACAAAATCAAAGCCCGATATCTTCGTTCCAGACATCGGGCTTTTCACGGATGAACTTCCCCATCAGCGCGATGCAGCCCACATGATCGAGGACATCAAGCTTGACACCTCGGTCGCGAAGTAGGTCTTCTTCACCCGTGTAATTTTTATTCTCGCCGATCACGATCCGCCCGATGCGTAAGAGCAGCGCGGTCCCGCTACACATCACGCACGGGCTCAGCGTCGTGTACAGCGTCAGCGTATCCCAGTCCCGCCGCCGACCCGCGTTACGGATGCAATCCGTCTCGCCATGCGACGTCGGATCGTTGTTCTGCACGCGTTTGTTATGGCCCTGCGCAATGATGTTGCCTTGCGCATCGGCCAGGACCGCGCCGATGGGCAACCCACCTTCGCCATAGCTTTTTTGTGCCTGCGCCAGTGCCGCATCCATCAGTTCGTCATCAGTCACAACACTTACTCCCTAAGCCCGCAGCTTTGGCGCCAGCCAACGCTGCGCGGATATAAACCAACAACACACCAAACCCGCATCAACCGACCTCGCTATCCTAGCTCGTTCCATGCTCGGATTGCTCCTACTTTTTTTGATCGCTTACCTGCTCATCGCCTTCATCGGCACAGCGGTCATCGTCTTCGCCATCGTTCGGCCTCGCCGCAAGTCCTACGCCTTCGCTGTCGCGCACGACCTCCCACTCGAACCCAGTGACCTCGAACTCACCGGCGAAGAAGTCACCTTCAACCTGCCCGGCAACCACACCACCCCCGGCTGGATCATCACCGGCAACAACCCCGCAGGCCCGACCGTTCTCGTCCTTCACGGCCACCGTGACTTCACCCACGGGGCCATGCGATTTGTGAAAACACTCGCCCCCTTCGCATCCCACATCGTCCTCTTCGACTGGCCCGGGCACGGCAACTGCACCGCGCCGTGGATGACCTGCGGGATGCGCGAACCCAACGACGCACTCGCCGTACTCGATGGCCTGCCCGACGAAATGCGTGACAAGCCGATCGTTCTGTTTGGCTACTCCCTAGGTGGACAGATCGCGGTCAAGACAGCCGCACTGCACCCCGATCGGTTCGCAGGCCTCATCATTGACGGGGCCTACCGCCGCTGGGATACGCCCATCCGTCTCAAACTCAAGCGATACCGCGTCCCAGCATTCCCCTTTATCCACCTCACCGGCCTGGCCTTCGGCCTTACCGGCCTGATCCGAAAATTCGACCGCGCTCACTTCGCAAAGCAATTCACCAAACCGACCCTCGTCATCCACGGTACAAACGACCGCATCTGCCCCATCCACGAAGGCAAAGAACTCGCCGACGCCGCACCCGATAGCACGTTTATCGAAATCCAAGACGGTCGACACAACCAAGTGCACGAGCAAGAGCCGCATCTGTACCGCGCAGCACTTGAGCAATTCTTTCAAACCATCCCGCAGTAGGCCGGGTGGAGATTCGGCGAAACCCACCCTGCCGTCACTACATTCAAAATATAGCTCGCTAAAATCGCAGCATGTCCAACATCGCCCCCCTCATCGACCACACAATTCTCAAAGCCGAAGCCACACGCGACGACGTCATGCGTCTCTGTGACGAAGCCATCGAGCACGGCTTCGCCTCTATCTGCGTTAACGGCATCTTCGTTAAAGACGTGCGCGAAAAACTCGCTGGCTCAAACGTAAAAACCTGTGCCGTCGCGGGCTTCCCGCTGGGCGCAATGAAACCCATGATCAAAGCGATCGAAGCGACGAGCCTAGTCAAAGATGGCGCCGACGAGGTCGACTTCGTCGCGCACCTGCCGACACTCTTGGCTTGTGATGCCGAAGCGGCACGCGAAGAGTTCGCGGAACTCACCAAGGCCGCGCGATCGGTACTACCAAGCGTCGTGATCAAGGTGATCATCGAGTCGGCCGCGCTAATGAAGGATGCCGACGATGCGCTGTGCGAGAAGCGCATCGCCGCAGCATGTGAGGCCGCCCAAGCCGCGGGGATCGACTTCGTTAAAACAAGCACGGGCTTCCACCCCGCAGGCGGCGCGAGCGTCCAAGCCGTGCAACTGATGAAGAAACACGCGGGCCCAATGAAGGTTAAAGCCTCCGGCGGGATCCGCACCCTTGACGACGCAAAAACAATGATCGACGCCGGGGCCGATCGATTGGGATGCTCGGCAGGCGTCCAAATTGTTTCTGGCCAAGGCGAAGCTGGCAGTGGATACTAAATTCTGGGTGCCACACTGCGTGCCGAAGGCCGCTGTGTGTGAGGCATCTTTTGCGGCGAAAGTAGTTCGCACACAGCGGCCTTCGGCACGCGGTGTGGCACCCGGCTACAACAACCGCATCACTTCATCGGCTGACCATCAAGCTTTTCACCGTTCGTCGTCAGCACTTGAAAGTGATGCACGCGATAGGGCCCGTCGTATTGCCAGACGATTTTCTTTTCTTTGTTGACTTCAAAGAGTTTGACGCCGTCCTTCTTGCCGTAGCACGCGATGACGGTGTTGCCGTTGGCGAGTCGTTGAACGCCGCAGGCGTCTTTGATGATCCCGCCGACGTCTTTGTTCGTCAGTTCCCAGATGACGTTCCCCTCGGCATCAAACTCGACAACGCGGTTGCCGTAGGTGCAGCCCACAACCGTCGTGCCCTTGGGGTGATCTTTAGTAGCGGATGTGCGGATGGCGGTGAAGGGCCAGTGCTTGGCCTTCTTGCCGCCGAAGTGTTCGGTGTCGGTTTTGAATGTCGCGACGACTTTCCCGGCCGGGTCGTATTCCTTCACTGCGAACGCGAGCAGGTGCGGGACGAGGTAGTTTCCGTTGGGTAGCTTGCGAGCCATGCGCGTCTGCATATGGACGTTGTTGGTCTCGGGCTTAAGCTTAATCTCAGCTTTGATCTCTCCGCTTGGGGACACTTCGATCAAGCGCGGGTTCTTTCCCAGTTCCGCGATCAATGTGTTGCCATCGGGTAATCGCTGGGCGGTTGCAATCTCGCCGTTGGATGGATCGAGCTTGTAGGTCCAGACTTGTTTTTTGTCCGCATCAAACTCGATAACTTGTTTAGCCCATGCAATCAGGATGTGGCCGTTGTCGAGGACGAACCCATCACGCGCTTTCTTCTGCGGCGCGGTCCAGGTCGGCTTGCCATCCTCGCCGATGACGCCGGTGAAGTTCGGCCCAGCAATGAAGACCGAGTGCGTGATCTTCTCATGCTGATCGGCCCAGGCACCGCACGGTATGAGCAGTAAGAGAGCCAAGACAGATAAGTGACGGGAATAGTGTAAGTTTGACAGCAAAGGGCGTCTCGCGGGGGTGTTGTCTAGATAGCTATACCACTGTATCAGGACACGTGCTTAAAGCATCAATTAAGTTATTCGCCGCGATTAACTTAGTCGGAAGACGGCGGCTCACCAATGGGCTGCGCGTCTTGATACTCCAGGGTTTCTTGATATTGCTTGCGGGCATCGCGATGCCCTTGACCGATTATCATTGACCAGAGCATAAGACGCATTAAAAGCGACCAAAATGTAAGCAGCGCCTTAAGCGCCGGCCTATTTCGTCGCCAAGCGAAAACGACACAACCGATTGTCAAGGCGACGAACAGCGACCACAGCACGATGAGTTGCAACATGTGTATCGCTCCAGTCGTTCGTCATAATGCTTTGCGATAGCTCGAACGCCAAACGTAGCGTGGAGACTACTCTTCGTTGTCAACTTCGATACCGGCTTG
>JBGCDC010000189.1:0-11293 GCA_045105055.1 Phycisphaeraceae bacterium
CACACCGGAGCCCACCATGTTCGACTGGCCCATCAGGATGTATACCTGCACAGGCTTGGTCATGTCGGCTGGCTGTCCGTCCGGGTCCGGCAGGGCGTCTGCGGCCCAAGCGATCGGCGCGGGGAGTAAAAACAAGGCCAAGCAGGTCAGCCCGGCAAGAAATCGTTTCGCAGTGTTTCGCTTCATATATATGTACCCTTCAAAATCACGAGTGGCTTAATCAGGAAATGTTACATCAATTTCTAGACGACCGAAGGCCCGACTTCTTACGTTCGACCCTCACGGCGTCTAATATTTCTTACCAAAAGCACACAATTCCGATCTGACGTTATTGTATGCCGATGCGGTCCATCGCCAAACTTTTCGGTCGCTCTCCTTTCGTCCCGATCCAGCACCACATGGAGCGGGTTGGACGCTGCGTATCCAAGGGCCAAGCGATGCTTGACGCCTACTTGGTCGGCGATCAAGAGACGGTCGAGCTATTGGCGAAAGAGATCGACCTCATCGAGGCCGAGGCCGACGAGATCAAACGCGATGTCGAGCAGCAGCTGCGCGGCGGGATGTTCATGGCGGTCGAGCGCGGACGACTGCGACAAGTCATCATCGTGCAGGACTCGATCGCAGACAAAATGCAGAACCTCGCTAGGCTCGTCACGCTTCGTGCATGCGAAGAACCGCCCGCGTTCGCTGAGACCTTCAAGCAATTTGTAAGCCTCAACATCGAGACGTTCCTCGCGATCAGAAAAGTGATCGACGAACTAGACGAGCTACTCGACGCGGGGTTCTCCGGCGAGGAAGCACAAACCGTCGCACAACTGATCCGGCAGGTCTCTTCGCTTGAAGACGATGCCGACGAATTGCAACACAAGCTTCTCAAAGAACTCTTCAAGGTCGAGCACAAGATGAGTCCCGGCGGCTTCTTCTTATGGACCAAGATCTTTAAACAAGTCGGCGATATCGGCGATCGCAGCAATCGGCTGGGTAACCGCGTGCGCAGCACACTTCAAATCAAGTAAACCCCCTCAAGCCTCAGCAGATGACCACGCTACTTCTCGCAGACCTTTTTGCCGGACTGACCTCCGCACAGGCCGTCTTACTTGTGATGGCGCTGGCGTTTGGTTTTTACATGGCCTGGAACATCGGGGCCAACGACGTCGCCAACGCGATGGGAACCTCTGTCGGCTCGGGCGCACTGACGCTCAAGTGGGCCATCATCCTCGCTGCCGTTTTCGAGTTTAGCGGAGCCTACCTCGTCGGATCCAACGTTTCGGAAACCGTCCGCAAAGGCATTTTCGACCCGATCCAAGTCACCGCGATCGAGGTCCAGGACGCGTTCGATCTCGACGAGCCGCCCTCCTCCGAGTTGGTCTCCGCACTCACGACGCTGGCCGGCGAGGACGTCGAGAAGATTGCCCAGCTAAGAGCGGATGAAACATCCCAGGGGGTTGTGACCGAGGCCGAGTCATTCATCGATCGCTACCCCGACTTTAGAAGTAAGTATGAGCCCGCGCAGTACAACGGCTCGATGAACCTAGCGATGGGGATGATCGCGGCGCTCTTGGCCGCGGGGCTTTGGCTACAGATCGCTTCGTACTTTGGCTGGCCTGTATCGACAACACACTCGATCGTCGGCGCAGTCGTGGGCTTTGGCTGTGTCGCGCTAGGCTTTGGTGCGATCAACTGGGTCGGTGACGACGGGAAGTTCGGCGGCGTTGCGAAAATCGCCGCAAGCTGGATCGTCTCACCCTTGCTGGCAGGCACGATCGCGTACTTCCTATTCAACATCGTCCAGCGCACTGTACTCAACAAGTCCGACCCGGTCCGCGCGGCCAAGCGTGTCACGCCCTTCATCGTCTTCTTTGTCATGCTCGTGCTCGTGGGTATGACCGCGTTCAAAGGCCTGAAGAACTACTTCAAACAAGCGGACTGGATCCACCACTACCCCAAGATCGACCCTTCAGCCGACGGCAACAGCTTTGTGCTGGTCGTGCTGGGTGTGGCGGCCGTGGTCGGCGTCATCGGGGCGATCATTACCGCACTACTCGTGCGGCGCGTGACCAGCAGCAACACCTCCGACCGCAGCCGATTCGAGTCCGCGTATGTCACGCGAAGCCTAGACAAAGCGCGTAAACACCTCCGCCGGGTCAGCGAAACCGCCGACGGGGAGATGCAAGAAAAAGCAGCACAACTCCTCGCGGAAGTCCGTGAACTCGAGAAGCTTGCGACATCAAAAGTCGACGTCGCTGGCACGCACTCGCGGTACAAACAAGTCGAAAAGATTTTCGCGTACCTACAGATCATGAGCGCGTGCTTCGTGGCCTTTGCACACGGCGCAAACGACGTCGCAAACGCGATCGGCCCACTGTCTGCCGCGGTGCAGGCCTTACGCGAAGGCGCCGTCGCAGCTAAAGCCGCCGTGCCGACCTGGGCGCTACTGCTCGGCGGAGCGGGCATCGTGATGGGCCTTGCCACCTGGGGCTGGCGCGTCATGGCGACCATCGGCAAGAAGATCACCGAACTCACACCCACCCGTGGGTTCTGCGCCGAGATGGCCGCAGCAACAACGATCTTGATTGCGTCTCTACCGTTTAAGTGGGCCGCAGTGCCGATCTCGACGACGCACACACTCGTCGGTGCGGTGCTAGGCGTCGGCGTCGCACGAGGTATCGGAGCGATCAACCTCAGCACGGTTCGCGACATCGCAGCATCGTGGGTGATCACCATCCCCGCCGGTGCGACCCTGTCCATCGTGACCTACTACATCCTCCGCGCGATCTTCGGCTAAGCCGGCACACCCGCAACAATAGCATCGCCGACGAAGTACAGCTTCGCTTCGATCTGCTCCGCGTCCAACCCAAGCATCGCGGTAAGCGCTTCGCGATACAGCCCCATTTGATCTGCGTATCGTGCGACTGCTGCGTCAAGCGATGTGTCATCCACGCGGTCTGTTTTGTAATCAATCAACAGTGCTCGAATGGGCTTGCCATCGTCGTGCCACAGATGGACTCGGTCGAAGCTGCCTGTGACCAAACGAGCACTCAGCCGAGTCATGAAGCGTCGCTCACGCCAGAGCACATCCGCACCATTTCGTTGCAAGAGAGATTGCGCCGCGGGCGTGGCGAGCGCATGCACCAACGCGTTTGCCGTCGCGTCTAAGTCGATGCCGCTATCACCGATCGACGCGCCGGCCTGACGCAAGACATCCACGCTCGGCACATCATCATCTAAAAAGCCGACGCGTTGCAGCATCGCGTGCACCGCACTGCCATAACGCTGCCCGCCACTGGGCTCGATGTTCAGGAGGTCGCTAGCCTTGACCGCCGCATGGTTGTGCATCTCGCTTGGGCTGGTCTTGATCCACGAACGCGACTGGCCCTTAGCGCGTTTCTGCAATTTGATTGGACGCTCATCCAGACTTCCTTGCTCCGCTTGCGTCACCGCTAGCTCTACGCTGCCGCCCCAATTCGGCGTCCCGGATTCATAGAGACACGTATCGCCAGCGAAGCCCTCATCTTCCTGAGTACGCAGTGCCTGACGCAGGACCGCTGCATACGACAAGTTCGTCAGGCCCTTGTTCCCCGCGGTCCCTTTCGCGTTCGCTGTCAAAGGCCGAACCAACATGTGCAGCCCTTGCCTTGCGCGTGTCATCGCCACATACAACAGGCATAAATCTTCGACACGTTTTTCATGCGTCCGTTGTGCATGCGCTTGCTCGATCGCTGGCGTGAGTCCGGCGAGCTTGCTCGGCAACCGACGGTACACGCCGCGCACCGGCTCAATCGGCGAGTCACGATCCAGCACAATCAGGTCGCGCTGATCCTGCGTCGACAACGTGCCGTCCAAGTCAGGCAGCACCACCGCATCAAACTCCAAGCCCTTACTCGCGTGGATCGTCATCACGCGCACCGGCGCGGGCGAGGCGTCCTCCACCTTCGCCGCTTGTACCGACCGCACAAAGAAGCTCGGCCGAAGCGTCGGCCCATCGCTGTCATATTGTTCCGCTAGCACCAGCAACTGCATCAATCGGCCCAGCGACGCCGAGTCGCAACTCGGGGCCAACCGCTCGACCCATCGCCCGATCACCGCCGCATAACCCGCGTCCATCAGCGACCGGCGGATGTCTCGCGCGATCGATTCAGGGCGCTTGCCTTGATCAAGCCCAAGCACCGCACCCATCGGCGAATTGGTCGTATGGAACCGCGCGACACGATCGCCGGGGTGATCCGCAAACTGGATCGCAGCAAGCACCGCAGCGACCGCGGGGTTGTGCCCAATTGGGTTGCCGCCTTCTTCCGCAGCGGGCACACCCAACGAACGCAGCGCGTACATGAGCGTGCGTGCGTTGGCGCGGGATCGCATGAGCACGCCGATCGTTTGACCGGGCATCTTTTCGAGCAGCGCTTGGATGTAGTTCGCGACGTGATGCGCGTGCGCATCAGGCGGCTTAGCGGCGTCGTCGCCCTCGCTGTCGGCTTCAAGGTCGGCCGAGTCGCTGTGTGCCGTGGTGTGCAAGACCGCGTGACCAGGCAGCGCTTGCTTCACCGCGTGATGCAATTCAAAACCGTCTTGCCACTGCTGCGCCGCGGACTGACAATCACGCAGCGCCACATTGCCGACTAAGCTCGTGAACACTTCGTTGACCGCATCAAGCACGACCTGCGACGAGCGATAGCTATCGCTCAAGGTCATCGGCTCAACGCCGGGCAATGCCTCGACCGCATCAAAGAGTTCCGCGCAGCCACCGCGCCAACCGTAGATCGCCTGCTTCGTATCGCCAACACAAAACAGGCTTCGGCTATCCTCAAAGTTATCCGTAATCTGCTCCGCAAAAGGCCGAAGCACCTTCCACTGACTCAGCGACGTGTCTTGAAACTCATCGAGCAAAAGATGTGTCACCTTCGCATCAAGCCGATAGCTCAGCTCGTCGACCCCCGCCTCGCCCATCGCAGGCAAACCCTCTGCCAACACGTGCGTCAGGTCGCTGAATAACAACACCCGCTGGGCATAACGCGTTGCCTGATAGTGCCGATCAAACCACGCGAGCAAGTCGTACGTCGCCAGCGTCTGATCCGCTAATGCTCTTAATCGAACCGACCTCGCATGTACCGCCAACGGGTAAATCGCGCTGCGCCAGTTTTCATCGATCGGAGCACGCGAATACGAGTCCGCCTCTTCATTGACCTTCACTACCAACCCATTGCTAAGCACGCTGTCCCAACGACCGAGTTGTGCATCCGCGAGAAGGTTTTCGTACACCTTTGCGAACGCCTTGTGCGGCTCGCCCTTAGCGGTGACCGGCAACGCCCCACGCATCGCATCGAGCTGTTCGACCACCGCGGCAAGTAACTCGTTTGTAAGCAACCCACTGTCCGGAAGCTGATCCCACAATGTGCGGTCGGGGTAGCTGCGATAGACATCGCCGAGGTCTTTGACGATCTTGTCGATGGCTTCGGTCACACTGCGCTGCGCGGTGTCGTGGTGCAGACGACGGAGCAGTTCGATCAGCGTAACCAGCCCTTCGTCGTTCCCCGCTTGCTCGCCGAGCACCGCTTGGATCGCATCGAATCGCATCTGCTGCGCCAAAGGCGAGCCTTCATCAATCAGCCGCGGATCCGCAGGTAAACCAAGGTCCATCGCCAGCGCACGAGCGGCGCGATTGAAGAAGCTATCGATCGTGCCGACGGATAAGCGGTTGAGCGCATCGGTCATCGACCGCAGCATGGCGACGCAATCCGACCGCGATAGGCCAGGCATGTTTAGTGCGCTTGCGAGCTGCTGCTGATCCGCATGATTCGCACAAGCAGACGCGAGTCGGCCGAGCACACGCGCCAGCACCTCGCCCGCGGCCTTACGAGTAAACGTCGTCGCAAGGATCTGCTGCGGGGCCTCGCGCCGCACGAGCAAATCGAGGTACCGCGTGGTGAGCTGATACGTCTTGCCCGCGCCTGCCGAGGCACGCACAACTTGGTGCGGCAGTGATGACATCGGTGGCTGACTCATGCGTCACCCCCTGCCGAGACGGACTCAGACGCCGTGATCATCGCCGCACGGTCTGCGACGTCGTCCGCACAAATGCCGCCCAGCCCATCCGCATAAACCGGCGGCAGCTTCGGCGGCCAAAACACACCGTCACGCACCTGCCGAATCACAAAGTCACGCTGCACTTTCGCCGCCGCCAACTCTGTCGTATCCCACTCTGCCTCCCAAAACTTAGCGTCCGCCACCTTCTTCGGCAGGTTGATATACCCAAGCTGCGATTGCTCATTCACACCCAATTCCGACGCGAGATCGAGGTACAACGGCAACTGCAAATCGACCCACTGCCGCTCGCCATCAATCGTCTTCAAGTGTGTCTTGCTCGGGTCCTTCGCCGTGTCGCTGGTCTTGTAGTCGATGATGCGATGGCCTAATTCGGGATGCACATCAATGCGGTCGATCTGCCCGCGGATCACAAACGGCTCGCCATCGACAACCACCTCCACACGCCGTGTCTTCTCTTCATGCTCAATGCGCCAACCCTGTTCGATCATCTTGACGTGCTCGGCCGCGTACGCCTCCAATCGATACCGAAGCTGCTCGCGCTGCACCATCGCCGCGACCGGCGGATCCTTGCCCAGTCGTTTCGCAAACGCCCGATCGAGCGCGATGCTTAGCCGATCCGCAATCGTGTCGCGCTTAGTGATCCCGCGCAAGTCCTCGCCCGCCAAGGTCCGCAGCGCCTCATGCGCGAGCGTGCCAAACCACTGCGGCGACAACTCGATCGCTTGATCATCAAGCACATCGAGCTTGAGTACGTGCCGTAAGTAAAACCGATACGGGCAGGCCAAGTAATCTTTAAACGCGGTCACCCGCAGCGACGTCATCGGCTCGCTCGGCAGCACGGGCATCGGCATCAAAAACCGATCGTGCTTACCCGGCGTCAACAGCAGCGGCACCTGTATCTCGCCTTGCTCCGCAACGAAATTTGAGACCCGACCAACCAGCGTCGCATCATCCACCTTCAACAACAACCGGCTCGGCAGCAGCGGATCACCCTCGCTCGACCGCCGACCCACCACGACCTTCACCCCGTCTCGCCAAGCCAAAATCGCCGACAACGCGTACCCATCCCGCGCCAGCCGATGCGCATCGTCGGTCAGCCCCAAGCTGCTGCGTAACCCTTCCGACAACAACGCACTCACCCTCGGCGGCTCGGGCACGTGCTGCTCGTTCATCCCGGTGATCACCAGCCGCGGCGCATCATCAAGCAAAAGCTCTAAGTAGCCGACCAACTCGATCGCCGCGTCGCCGCCGGGGTCGGGGATCGCCTGCCCGCTGACCTGACTGACCACCAGCGTCACCGCCTGCGCAAACGTGCAGTGCGGCGCGATCGCGGGCTCAACGCCTATCAACATCCTTAACGCCTCAGCAAGCAACTCCAACGCCACAACTAACGCACGGTCCTTTTCCGCATAGCGTTGCAGCGTCTGCTGCCCGTACACCTCTCGCAGCACCTGCGCGATCGCATCCGCCCATTCATGCAAAGGCCTCAGCGCCCCAGCCTGCTCGGGGATTAGCGCGCACGCCGACCGATACACCTGCTGCATCGCCTCGGCCTGCTCGCCTAACCACCCGCCCACCGGCCTCGCCGCGAGGTGATCCGTCGCGTATCGATCAAGCAGCGTCAGCCAAGCACGCGTCGGCTCACCACTGTCCTCCGCGATCCACGCCTCTGCATCCGGGTGCCTGAGCAAATCCGCCAACGCATCGAAGCGCATTCCATTCGCAAACGCCGCGACCGCCTTGAGTAGTTGCACAGGCCTCGCCATGCCCATTGGCCGACCCGCCGCCGACCGTACCGGCAAACCCGCCAACGACAGCGTCCGCTCGATCGTGCTCGCCAGCTTCTCATCCCCCAGCCCGACCGTGATCTCATCGGCCGACGTCGGCGACACCCGTGACCACTGTCCCGCCGCCGCCAACACCGCCGCCGCCTGATCGCTCGGCCGATCGCACACCGCAATCGCCTCATCATCAATCTCGATCCCCCGCTTGGACCAATACGCCTCGACCATACCCCCCAGCGCATCAAACCCCTCCGCGTCCGATGCCTCCGCCGCAATCAACGCAACCACCTGCGTCGTCAAGCACGACAACATCCCCGCCAGCGTCGGCTGCAGATCCGCCATCCCCAACAGCACGACCTTGTCATCACACGCGCACGACTCAGCAGCAATCGCATCCAGCCGAGCACGATGCCGATCGACCAGGCCCTGCTCCGCAAGCTTCGCTTCGTATCGCTGCGCGAGCTCGCCCAGCGCCCCCCACCGCTCCATATCGCTCGGGCTCACCGCCCGCTCCGCCACCTCGCCGACCCACAAGCGGTGCGCCCCCAGCTCATCCGCAGCCCCCATCACCTGCTCCGCCAACGCCCACCACCCCGGCCAATCATCCCGCCCCGGCGCCTCCGGCAGCACCTGCTCCAACAACCCCACCTCCGCATCACGCAACACCCCCGCCCACACCAACATCGACGCCAGCTTCCCCGCCACCGTCGGCCCATCCAGAGGCAACAACCGATCCGCCAACCCACCCAGCGTCACCACCCGCGGCGGCACCATCGCCCGACCCGCCGACCGCTGCGCCAACAACTCCTCCAACCGTCGCTTCGCTCGCCCACCGGGCACCACAATCAACACATCCCCCAAATCCAATTCCGACCCCCCCAGCCCCTCCACCAACCAATCCGCCGCCGCATGAAGCGCAGGCCCACTACCCCCCAAAAACACGCGCTCAACATGATCCATACCAGCCATCCCATCAATGTAACCAGTAAGCCGCTTTCGGCTTACAAAACTTGGGCACTTATCGCTTCTTGTCAGTTTATCGAAGGCCTCGATTGTCTCGCAGATACAAATCCACCCTCACCCCATCAAACTTGCCCCAAACTTTACGAAATCCCCCATCACGAAATCACCAAATGCCTACAATCCCCGCATGAGTACTTTAGACGACCGTATCGCGCAGTGGGAACAGATGTGCCGAGAGGCACCTGACGACATGTCCTTTTTCTCACTGGGGAACAGCTACAAAGAAGCCGAGCGTTGGGCTGACGCCGAAGAGGCCTACGCCAAGGCCATCGAGCACAACGCCACGATGTCCCGCGCCTTCCACATGCGTGGCCAAGCCCTCATGAAGCTCGACCGCAACGACGACGCAGGCCAAGTCCTCACCCAGGGCTACACCGTCGCTGCCGACCGTGGCGACGTCATGCCCCAGAAGTCCATTGCCGCACTGCTGCAAAAGCTCGACCTCCCGGTCCCCGAAACCGAGGACTTCGCCGCCAAGAAAGCCGCCGTCGAAGCCTCCGGCGACACCGTCCTCGACAAACGCACCGGCCAACCACAAGCCAAACTCCCCGATCCACCCATGCGCGGCCCCATCGGCGCCTACATCTACGCCAACTTCGGCCAAGACACCTGGACCGAATGGATCGGCATGGGCACCAAAGTCATCAACGAACTCCGCCTAGACTTTTCCAACCCCGCCCACCAAGAAACCTACGAGCAACACATGCTCGACTGGCTCGGCATCACCCGCGACGAATGCGAAGCCGCCGCCAAGGCATAACGCGGTCATTACGCTCGTAAAATAGATAGAGACGATGGGATCTACCCATCCCTGCTTCTATCTCTTTTGTACCGCATGCACTTGAACTTGAACTTAATCAATAAGGACCTTTTCTACGCACTTGCCTAGAAAAGGTTTTTGTCAAGCGCTGATTGATTCTGCAATAGTTCGATCCCTTCCGCGTTAAGCCAATCATCAAGTCTTTTTCATTTTGATTTTTGATCGCGCTTTACTACTAAGGATTTGCCATGCGTGTTTGCTTGTCGTTGGCTTTGTTGCTGTTGTTGTGTGTGCCTTTGGCTGAAGCACAGCCCGAGCGACGAAAAGGCGGGTCTGTTCCTGAAGGTGGCGTCCTGAAAAGTGGGCCGTTGCCCGACCTGAATGCATTTGATTTGGAAGGTAAGCCGATCAAGCTACGCAAGCTGTGCGAAGGGAAATACACCGTGCTCGTGGCGGGCTGTTTGACCTGTCCCAAGTTCCATCAGAGCTACCGAGCGATCGAAGCGGCGAGCGCGGATTACGCCCCTAAAGATGTACAGTTTTTCTACTTCTACAAAAGCCTACGCCACCCAGAATTGGGTGGCTATGTCGAGCCACAGAATATGGACGAGCGGCTACTACATGTCGCTGAGGCGAAAAAGAAGCTGGGCACAAAGGTGCCTTGGATCGCGGACACGCTCGATGATTCGCTGCGCATTGGACTTCAATCAGGGTCGCTTTCGGTGTATCTAATTTCGCCTAAAGGCGAAGTCGTTTTCGGAACGGACGAGATCGATGAGGCAGGCTTGCGCAAGGCTCTCGCCAAGGCAGCCGGGCCAGTAGATCAACCGACGTCGGCAAGCGATCTAGATTTACCCCGTGTAGAACGCGCACCACGACCGATCAACAAAGAATCAGAGACCGGCGTCGAGCGGCCAACCACGATGACGATCTTGTCAATCACACCAACAAACCCTGACGAAACGTACTACGTCAAGCTTCGGGCCGAGGCGGATCAAGATTTGATCCGCACCGGCAGCGGCCGATTGTTCCTCGGCTTCTATCCCGACCCGATCCACGACGCGAAATGGAACAACCTGACCCCGGCAATGAAGTACGAACTCGCGACCGCTGAAGGCGTCACCGCGACCCCCGCCGAAGCGACCGCGGCAGTTGGCAAGGGCGACAGCGATACACAGCCTCGGCAGTTTTGGGTCGACATCAAATCCGAAGGCAAGCCCGGCGAAGCAAAACTAACGCTGCACTACTTCGGCTGTACCCCAGCGTTCTGTAAAGCCATGACCCACACATACACCATCGAATTCAAAGCGGAAAACCGCGCTGCCCGCACATATGGATTCAAAGGCCGCGGCAACAACCGCCAACGCGGCGATCGCCCCAAACGCTAAAACCGACCCGCACAAGACAACTCAACCCCGTCACCGCCCCGCAAAACAACATGATGCGCGAGTTAAGATAAGTTTCGGCTCGGGCTCCTTCTCCCTCCCTGTTGTAGAAGGCGCGGGATAAGCAGCAAAACCACTACCAACCCCTCCCGTGCGATTGCGAAGCGATGCCACGGCCACCGGCCGGCTTGCACAGCCCCAGAAGATGATCAACAATCGCCCCCGCAAGTGCCTCAACTACCGCACCCCGAAAGAGGCCCACAACGCCTTACCAGGTGTTGCGCTTCGGAATTGAATCC
>JBGCDC010000190.1:0-2174 GCA_045105055.1 Phycisphaeraceae bacterium
CACTCAGCTCAGCAACCAACCTCCCGCTTCAACCAACCTACGGCCCAAGCGCTAAAGACCACCCCCTCTTCCACAAGCTCGATGTCAAGGCATGACGGGAAAAATTCCAGTCAAGTCACATCAGCGGCGACGCTGCGCCCCAGCTTGGCTGTGACATTGAAAAACAAGCCGAGGCAGATCGCAGCGCCGCCCCGGGTCACGCTTCAAAACATTCCCGGCAGTTCCTGATCCACCTTCGGAAAATACCGTCGGATCACAGAGCAATCGAACTTGCTCATGATTGCGGTCGCAGGCTCGTTGGCGAGTAAAAAAACAAACGCCGACTCGACGACTCGGCTTGGCGACACGCGCCCCCGACTCCACAGGTCGTAGTCCTGAAACGAAAGCGTCACGCGATAGTCGTGCTTGCGACCGCCATCAAAGACGCTCACATCGTAGGCCCAGTGATTGGCCGCTTCGGTTTCCTCGCCGACTTCGATATCTGGCATCGCTTTATCCTAACCGTATCAAATCGCCGCGACTCAGCGTCACATCGGAGCGCTTAGAATGACGGGCTCGCCAATCGATCCTTACGCTCAATCCTTGCATGACTTTTTTGCTTGAAACACTACGCCTAGGCTTTGCCAACCTGATGCTGCACAAGCTGAGGTCGCTGTTGACCGCGCTGGGCATCATCATCGGCGTCGGCGCGGTCGTCGCCATTGCGGCCTATGGCGAGGGCTCGAAACAAGCGGCTTTGGCCGACATCAAAGAACTCGGCGCGAACAACATCATTCTACGATCAGTCCGGCCGCCCGAATCCACCGAACAAGAGAGCGAAGAGGATCGCGGGTTCTTTGGCGAGGAGCGCGGGCCAACCATAACGCCCTATGGCCTGACGCGCCTCGACCTTCGTCGGCTCGATACCGAAAGCATCCAACCCGTCGAAGAAATGGTCCCGCTCAAGCGCGTCGGCGAGTTCGTTTACAAAGGCGCGTACACCGCACAAGCGGCGCAGGTCTACGGCACTACGCCGTCCATCGCCGACGCGATCCCCATGACTGTCGCACGCGGCCGACATCTCTCGGCACAAGATGGCGAGCAGCTCGCGCCCGTCGCGGTACTCGGTGCCGACGCGGCACAAGACCTCTTCAAACTTGAAGACCCTCTAGGCAACAGCTTCAGCATCGACTCCCAGCGGTTCGTTGTCGTCGGCGTGCTCGAACCCGTCGGCCTCGCCACCGGCCGAGACATCAACTTCGACATCTACATCCCCATCGAAACCGCCCGTGCGCGATACGGCGATCAGCGCATGCTCCCCGGCGGCAGCGCTGCGGAACGTATTGAAATCAACGAGCTCATCATCCGCGTACCCACACCCGCACAAGTCGAATCGACCGCAGACAAGGTCCGGCGCGTGATTGAGGTCGGCCATCCGCAAGACGATGTGCAAATCATCGTACCCCTCGAACTCATCAAGCAAGAGGCACGCACGCAACTGCTCTTCACGATCATGATGATCGTCATCGCGTCGCTGTCGCTCATCGTCGGCGGCATCGGCATCATGAACATCATGCTCGCATCCGTCACAGAACGAACCCGCGAGATCGGCGTAAGACGCGCGATGGGCGCCACGCGCAAACACATCATCGCCCAGTTCATCGTCGAGACCACCGCACTGTCCGTCATCGGCGGCATCCTAGGCGTGCTGTTTGGCCTTGCGCTCGCAGGCATCGCCGCGATTCTCGCCACGTATTTCCCAAGCATCGAAACGCCGATCCCAGTGGCTTGGTCGATGATCGTCGGCTTCATCGCCGCCGTCGCTGTCGGCCTCCTCGCGGGTCTGTACCCCGCCATCCGCGCCGCCTGGCAAGACCCCATCGTCGCACTTCGACACGATTAAAGCCGCTTGCGGCTTAGAGCATCTTGCGTCTTTTTTCTTCTTGCGCCGACTCTTTAGCCGCCGGGCCACGCCCGGGCGGAGGGGGTGAGTTACGCTACCGATCCGACTTGGCGATCAAAGCGATAAATCGATTTAGACGGGTCGTCCGCCCGCGTGGTGACGCGGCGGCTGCGTCAAGCCCATGATTGAAGTGGAGATCAATCACGCATGTTGATCTAGCAACAACGATATGCCATCGCTAAGCCTCAAGCGACAGTATCACATCATCAGGCAACCGCCACAACAACAGCCA
>JBGCDC010000191.1:0-1915 GCA_045105055.1 Phycisphaeraceae bacterium
CACCCGTAATGTTCCTTGAGTAGCCCCGTATTACGCAGGGCATCGAGCCGCATCAATGCAAAAGACCGCGCGCCCCAGCCATGATAAAACACAACGTCCGCGAAGCGTCGGTGTGCGCGTGCCGATGTACCTAGGCGAACATCACCCGAGGGGTCCACGCCGTGCAGGCGTTTGCCCTGCGGCGTGATGTAATCCGAGCGGCTGTGGCAACAAACAATCGACGGGTCTGATTCCAGCACTTCGACACAACGCTTAAGAAAATCTGTAGCGTGTAGCACATCCGCAGCCGACCACTTGAAATACGTACCGCGTGACAACTCGACGACACGGTTGCAGTTCCAATAAAGCCCCATATTTTGTGGTTGTCTTTCGTAGCGGATGCGCGCATCGCGCTGGGCATAGACTTTACATATTTCTGCGGTCCGATCGGTTGAGCCGTTGTCAGAAATAACCAGCTCGAAATCTTCATACGACTGAGACAACAACGACTCTAATGCACACTTCAAATAAGGCTCGGCGTTATAGACCGGCAGCCCAATACTGATGCGTGGATTAGACGAAGTCTCTTCTGCCATAATCGTTGGTTCGTTCAACATCGCTGACCGGAACTCCTTCTACGCACGTCTACCCTGGTTTCCTGTACCGCCACGACGTCCTGCCGTGTGTTTCGTCCGCGGCGATAGCCGGGGAGCGTGATTTATATAAAACTAGTATGCCACAGCGTACCGTCAGGGCAATACAAATATTCCCGTTTAATGCCGTGTTTTTATCAATTCAGCCCGCGATAGATAAAATAGGTAAGCCTTGTACTGTGGATTAGTTTGCACCGAAGGGATCACAGTAAAGATTTTCATAATAATGCCGCAACACATGGTTTGTACCTGTTACATCACGAGTTTGCGAGCATGGAACCCCTCGGCATATCGGCTTGGGCTCTGGCACTCCAAACCGCGCAACCGCATCAACGCGCGAAATGTATCTTCGGTATACCAAGGCTTGTTGCTTTGACTCGGGAACGCGGACATCAGGTGAACGATTTTTCGCCGGGCTTGTTCATCCGATAGCTGGACCAACAGGTTGGGCCGGCCAAGGTCACCCTCGTACTTTGGGATCTCATACTCCATGATCGCATGGTCGCGGAACGCACACCATGTCAACTCCGATACAACACGCTGGTCTTGATGTGCATCGTCTGGGCGGTGTGTAAAGATCACATCGGGCGAGATCGCCGAGGCGAGCGCGTGGAACGTGTCTTTGCTCGCTTCTGCCTGATAGGGGAAGTAGCTATCGCGAAAATTATGGACTTGTATGTTGTACTCGCCCGCGTGATTCAGAAACAGAGCGGCACTCTGCCGAGCCTCTGCTGCGCGTTGCTCATTCGCACTGAAAACGACCCAGTGCACCGATAGGCCCGGGTGCTGCGCGATCAACTTCACTAGCGCCCCCCCGCAACCGATCTCGATGTCGTCGGCGTGCGCGCCCAGGCACAAGACGCTATTGAGGCGACTAAAAATCGCAGGCGTCATACCGAGACTCCAACCGAAAGGCGCGTGGCTCGCGCGTTATTCCAAAGCTCCCACGGCGCATCGCCTTGAGCGACAAGGTCATCGAGCGCCTGCTTCTCCTTAAACGTATCCATGCAACCCCAGTAACCTTCGTGCCGCATGGTGAACAGCCGGCCTTCTTGGATCAGGCGATCAAAGGGCTCGAGTATCAGGTCCTCACCCGCGTGCATGTAGTCGAAGATTTCTTGTTTTAAGACGAAGAACCCGCCGTTCATCCAGACGTCCGATTCCGAAATCGTTTCGATACGTTTGACTTGTCCGCCCTGTGCGTGGTCTACGAGATGAAAGCTAAACTGCGGACGAACACTGACAAACGTCGCCACAGAATCATGATCGTTGTGGAAGTCGAT
>JBGCDC010000192.1:0-2877 GCA_045105055.1 Phycisphaeraceae bacterium
TCCGTGCGTTCGATCCGTGGTCCGGAGCGACGAGCCGGCCTATCCGCGGTCGCCATACTGGCCGAGCACCTTCCCGAGCTGATCGAATTGGTTCGAGAGACGATCCCCGAACTCGAGCTTCCCGAACTCGTGACGGAGGGCGGAGCCTGATGCAGTTAACACCCGCCTATCTCGGCAAGAGTTCGATCAACTCGTCTAGCGGTTCGCGCATCCTGCAGCTCGCGCCAGACCTGAGTCGTGATCGTGTCTCGTTCGATGCGCCGCTAACCGACCCGATTCGTTTTCGCGAAGCGATCTCGGCGCTGCACGACGTGGTGATTAACGACCTGCGATTTAAGCCGAGGGATAAATCCGCCTACGACGATTGGCGGACGCAGCAGCGCGCTTCTGAAGCGCAGATCCGAGCCCAGGCTTACCAAGAAGCGAAAAAAGAGGCCGAGGCACATCGAGGCCAGCCGATCGCCAAGACGCTGGAGAAAGACTACAAGGCCGCTAAGGGTCGCTACTGGAAAGCACGTCGGCAGCTGAACAGCTGGCTGCAAGAAAACGACAAAGAACTCTGGCGGAAGCTGATGCCTTACGACCCGGTGATCACGGTCGCCGACGACACCGTCTTCTTCGAGTGCTTCTCGGCTGACGAATCGAGCTACGGCTGCCTCACCGTTGAACGTGAAGACTGCTTCGGCAAGACCAACGAAATCGCGCTGGGCACGACCAACGTCGACTACTCATGGGATCTCTACCACCACTTCCAGACGCTGCGCTCCTACCGCGAGACACGCTTCTCGATCGACCCGGCCGGGTTCACTGTTGCGACCGAATCCGCTCCGGACTACCGCGAAGAAAAAATTGACCTACCCGACGGCTGGCTCCGCGGCTTCATGCAGATGCAGTCGGCGATGGGGATGCCGATGCGGAAGGTGCCGCTTTCTGTTTCTTCCGTCTACTCGCTGCTCGCGTTCTTAAAGCGTCGCAAGGCGAAAACCAGCCCCCGCGCGATCCGCTTTGAATTGGAAGACGGCAAGGCGCCGCGGATGGTGCTCGAGCCCTGGGAACAACCGATCGATAGCCACGGCACGACTTACTCGGGCCCAACCGGTGAAGCCATCCGCGTCTGGGGTCGGCGCCGTCTTCTCGTCTTGTCGCGCCTTCTTCCGCTTGCTGAAGGCGTGGACGTGTACTTGTTAGGCACCGGCCTACCTAGCTTCTGGGTCGTTCGGATGGGTGCAATGCGTCTGACGCTCGGGCTATCGGGATGGACGACAAACGACTGGACACGCGGTTCGGCGATCGACATGCTCATGCCCGACGACCCGATCAGCGACACCCAGGTCGCCGCGATGAGTCAATCACTCAACGATTCACGCCGGGCTTCGCTTGCCGACTTATCGAAACACCTGCACATGCCAACAGGGACCGCCGCACAGTCGCTCAATCAGCTCGCACTGCGCGGCCAAGCCATCTACGACTTGCACGCGGGCTGCTACCGTTGGCGTCAGGTCCTGCCGATGGCACTGAGCGATAAAGAACTCGGACCACCTCACCCCGAACGCATCGGCGCAGCAGAGATCCTCCGCAAGCAGCAGGTGCGTATCGAGTCGCAGGAGCAAGGCCCGCGCGGCGGGACCATCCTCGTCGGCAAGGCAGAGAACCAACCTGTTGAAGCCATGATCGACGGCGATGCGATCATCCGTAAGGGCAGCTGCAAGTGTTCGTACTTCTATAAGTACGGCATACGCAACGGCCCGTGCCGACACATCCAGGCGCTGCGCGATGCGTGGCGGCAGGGGGCGGACAACGCGGCATCAGCGGACTGGTATGATCGGCTTTCGCGTTGGGCGGGCCGTTGAACGAACGAATTTATGGGCTCGCGCGGTGCGTGCCCGAGTGGAACATGTGGGATTTACCGAAGGGAGCCGAGCCGATTTACTGAGACCATCTTGCTGCGGCGATCCGCCGCGGTTGACATTGGCCTGACATGCTTCCCCAAGGCCGTTGTTCGTTTGGCACCGGACGCCCTATATCGGGGCATCCGTGCCGAGCCAAGGCTCATGCCCCGATATAGGGCGTCCGGTGCCTTGGTGAACGACCTTGGTCCGCGGTTCGAAGTCAGTAATCGATCGGCCCCTTCGGCCCCACATCCGCCTCCGTGCAAACCCCCAAACGCCAGACGAAACATGGGCCTGTTCGACGCCATCCGACGCCTCTTTGGCAAGACGCCGACCACACCGACGCACCTCGGTGGTCAGCGCCCCGCCGAGTGCCCGCATTGCGGGTTTAGCTACCGCTGGAATGGGCGAACCTGCGATCACTGCAATTACCCCAACCCGACGAGTCGGCGTGGCAGCGGCTCGTCAACCCCCAGCCGACCCGAACCGATACCGCAGACGGTACGAACCGCCAGCCCACCACGCCGGCCGCAGCTGCTCTCCGGGCTCGATGCAGAGAAGTTCAAGCCGATGACCGCCGACGAGGCGATGGGCACGATCAAGTCCGTGGGCAATATGAAGTCGGCCTACTTCGACAGCCTCAACATCATCCCCGACGCTTCGCTACCGCGCATCCAAATTATTGATCGCACAATGGTCGGGCTCGGCCTGATCACCGGCCCAGAACTCGAACACATCCATGAAGTCGGCAAGGAGATGGATCAGCTACGCGGCAACGCGTCATCAGTCGCCCGACAGGCTGACGCTGCAGTGAATCAATCGCGTGAAGAGCGTGCCGAGCTACGCAGACAGAAGAAAGAGGAAGCCGCTCGCCGAAAGCAGGCCCACGCCGAGGCCGTCGCCCGCCGCCGCGCAACCGACATCGTTTTCCTTGGGCGAGGCGTCTCGCGTGGGCTCAGCGATCACCGCTCCAATGTCGAGAAGCTCG
>JBGCDC010000193.1:0-2780 GCA_045105055.1 Phycisphaeraceae bacterium
CATTATTCTAGGACGAGAAAATCATTCCGTCAGGCGGCATATCTCCACCTCTTCTACGCCCACCACACGGTGCAAGGCGCGTACCAGCTTTCTATCGACTAAACGCCCGTGATCGGCGTTATGTTCCCTATCGGCGAAAGGCTGCGGCGAATACAGACGCCAGAACTGGCTGATAACTCCCCCGTTTCGGCCATTTTGACGGGCGCCAGGCTTGGGGTCTACCGATTCTTATACCTCAAGCCCCAAGCCTAAGGACACAAGCCTAAAACAACCCCATCTGCCCGTCCATGCTCGGCCGACGAAACCGATCCGTCCGCAACGGCCGAATATCGCGGTTGATTCCATGCCGTCGGCAGTACACTTCGAACACCTGCTTGATCTGCGCCGCGATCGGCCCGCCGCCCCGGCCGCGCTGGCCCTTGTTCGCGTTGTACAGCTTGCCTTCATACACCTGACGCATCAGCGACTCGACGTGGCCCGCACGCAACGGCACCTCCCGCCACAGCCAATCCATGAACAAATCCTTGAGCTGATACGGCAGCCGCAACATCACCCACGCCACCCGCTTAACCCCCACATCGGCGACCGCCTCCAAGATCGCTGGCACCTCCTTGTCCGTCAGGCCCGGGATCACCGGCGCGATGTTCACCGACACGTTCACCCCCGCCTTCACCAACTCACGGATCACACGCAGCCTCCCGCTCGGCGGCGTCGCCCTCGGCTCCAACTTACTCGCCAACACATCGTCGAGCGTCACCAGCGTGATCGTCACACGCCCCGTATTCATCGCCGACGCCGCCGCCCACAACTCCGTGTCGCGCAGCACGAGTGTGTTCTTCGTCATCGTCGTCACAGGCTGGCCGCAAGGCACCATCTGCTCCAAACACCTACGAGCAATCTGGTGCTCTTTTTCGATCGGCTGGTAGATGTCCGTGATCGCAGACATCACGATCGGCTCACCCTTCCACGACTTGCTACTCAACTCCTTCGCCAGCAAGTCCGGGGCATCAAACTTCGCGACAAGCTTCGTCTCAAAGTCCAGCCCCATCGAGAAACCGAGGTACTCGTGGTACGGCCGAGCAAAGCAATAAATACAACCAAGCTCGCAGCCGCGATACGGATTCACCGTCCAATTAAACGGCACATCCGACGTCGGCACCACCTTATTAATCAGCCGCTTCGTCTTGTCCTGATAAACCGTCAAAGGCACCACGATCGGCTTGCCATCCTCCCCCTCCCACTGCCGTTCCAGCCGCTGCTGCTCCAGCGCATCCCCAAGCACATGCACCCGATGATTCTCAAACCGATTCCCCGGATTCAGCCCCGCCCCCCGCTTATGGGCCGGCCCATGCGGCAGCGCATCGCGGTGGTCGTAGTCCTGTTCGTCCCGTGGCCAGTACTCTTGTTCGCTTGATTGCATGTGCGAACAATAACCAAACATTGTCTCGCGTCAAGATGTAAAATTTATTGAATCAACAAAGCCATCGATGTTCGATATGTAGAATCAATTAGCTATCAACAATTCTGGAAATCATCATGCCCACACACTTCCAACCCAAACTCTGTAGCACCGTCTTGCTATTACTCGTGCTGGCCATTTACTCAAGCGGCTGTAGTGCTCCCAAGGAAGGGTGCCATCAAGATCACGGCAAAAAACAACAGCTCGCAGCAAACGCGGATCATCAATCGAGTGATCGCAAGTTACAAGCAGCGGAGCAACAGCTTGCGGAAATTGAATTACGAATCGGCGAAACTTTTAAGAAAATCACGAGCTTCCTCGAAAACAACCCAATCCCAGAGCCTAGTACAGCTCCTAGCGATGAGACACTACGTCTAAGACAACTAATCATTATGGCAGAACGAATCAATGAATCACTCAGTTCGCTGAAAGCCACACATAGAGAATTGTCAGATCGACTCGCCGTAGGTAAAGAGCTAACTGAAATAGAAGCTGCCAAGCTGGAGCAAACCGAGTTAGGCGAACAGATTCTTCAGGGAGAGCTTGAGAAGGTCAACAAACAGATCGAAAAACTGGCTAAGTCGCGGAAAAAATATGTCAAGCTAATGCAAGAGTATCAATCGTTGGCAAAAGAGTTGAAGCTAGCTGAGCAAGAACGCCATACAGTCATGTCTGAAATCATGATGCTGAGAGAAACAGAAAATCACGCTGAAAATAAGCCCTAAGCTAGACTAAAATCACTCCATCTCTACCACTTCAAACGTTTTCACCCAGATGATCTCACGCGCACACCCCCCACAAACGCAGGGCCGATAACGAAACACCCCTCTACCACCGGCACAAACCGGCCGATGAAATTGATATGTCTGACATCGCCGCTATTAGCTCGTTCAAACAAGCCCAGGTCCAGACCGAGGTCTCCTACGCCGTGGCCCGCAAGTCGCTCGACGCGGCCAAGGCCCAAGGCGACGCCGCGATCGCGCTGCTCCAGTCTGCCGTAGACGTGCAACAAAACGCACAACAACAGACCAAACGCCCGCTCGGACCAGGCCAAACGATCAACGTCGTTGGGTAAGACAACCCCGTGGCTTGGCCAATTAGACCGCTTGGCTATTCATCTTGTTCGCCTGCCTGTGCCACCATCTCAAGAATAGCTTCACGATTCTCACGGAACATCCGCAACGGCGTCTGGTAGCGCGGCGTGACCATGCCCAGCGGCGTCATCACCATCCAATCGGACAGATCATCGAGCCCATGCGCTCGGCGGTCCCCCGCATTCACGCCCGACACCGAGAACGGCTGATTAAGCAGCGTCGCGTCG
>JBGCDC010000194.1:0-3348 GCA_045105055.1 Phycisphaeraceae bacterium
TCTTCAAACCGCGATGGCAAGAACGTAACACGCTCGGCTTGAACCGAATCGACGCGCATCGCTTGCTGAGCGGACAGCCTAACCGGAGCGCCGACAGCAATCGTGGGCGGCGTCACCTCGACCAAGCCCTTGATCACATGCACCTCCGTCGCATCCAGTTGCGAGACATCCACCCCAAAGCGCGTGCCGAGGTCGGTCACATCCAAGTGCGGGGTGCGGACAAGGAAGCCTTTGGAGGAAGGCGTTTCGCAGATGCCTACGAGCTTGCCGGTGTGCAGGCGGAGGGCGTTGTTGTTGAGTAACTCGATGGTCGCGGGTGCTTCGAGGATCACGACCGCGCCGTCGTTGGTGGTGATCTCGGCGAAGCCTTGCGTGAGGGTCAAGCGTTGGCCAGGATGTAGTTCCGACCCATGGGCGAAAGCACCCTCCATCCATTGCGCATCTTCTGAGCCGGTCAGGCTCGCGACAACTCGCAACACGGGCTCGTTGTCCCGATCAATCGACTCCTCGGCGACCTGTTCATCAGTCGCATCGCCACCCGATAGCACTACCGCGAGCACGCCGACGAAGGTAAGCACCGCCGCGATGGCTCCGCCGACGAACCATCGACCGGCCAACGTGTTCTGAAGCCTACTGACGCGCGTGCTTTTCTGTGTTTCTTGCCAAGTCGCAAAGTCGATCGGCGTATCGAGCCCGTCCTCATAGCTCCCAAGCAGTTCCGCCATTGCAGACGCCGCACCGCTGTCGTTAGGCAAACGCTCAGCCTGCTTGGCGTAAGCGATCTCTGCCGCGATCATCTGGTGCAACTGGGCCAGCTCCGCGAATCGCTTCACGAGAACATCATCAGACCGAAGCAGCTCCGCGAATCGCTGCGACTGGACATCGTCAAGCGTCTGATCGAAGTAGCCCGCAGCGAGCAGTTCAAATTCTTCGTTTACTTGTTGGCTCATCGCGTACCGCCTTGCGTACCTAGCCGTTGTCCGATGCATCGCTCCAGCGCCTGTCGGATCGTGAAGAGCTGCTTGCTGATCCGGGCGGGGGTCTTGCCGAGCCTGCTCGCGATGGTCTTTACCGGCTCGTTCTCGAAGTAGCGATTCGCCAAGAGCGATTGAGCATCGCCAGGCAGCTTGGCCATGCAATCCCGAAGCGCGGCGAGGCGGTCTTCATAGCCCTCCGCAGAGTCGGCGTAGTGCTGCGTAAACGCGTCCGTCAACGCCTCATCGAAGATCAGCCGATCTTTCCCTGCCGATCGGTAGTGCTGTAGGACCTTGAACCGAGCGATGCCGATGACCCATGCCTCGAAGCTGCGCGCTTCGTCGTAATCGTCCATCTTTTCGACTGCGGTGAGCGCGACGCCCTGCAGGAGGTCGTCCACGACCGCTCGATCACGCACCATCGCCCCGATATAGCCCGCGAGGACCGGCTGGGCCTTGAGCCAGAGCACGGTGAATCGGGATGTCTTTTCGCGTTCGGTGGACATAGGCGGGTCAAGCTAAACGAGGATGCGGATCTGATCCTTCACTTGTACTTCACGCCGCGTGAGCCGATCTTCCCACGAATCATAAATTTCTTGTGCAAATACCGAGGACTAGTTATGCCTAAACGCTGGTTTACCCGCTAGCATGACGACTCACCCACGGAGTTACCCATGCGAACCCTCGCCCCTGCCCTGCTTATCCTCGCCCTTTTCACCGCCTGTTCAGCCACTGCGGAACACCACGCCAAAAAAGCACCCAAAGAAGCAAAAGACGCTGGCTGGGTCGACCTCTTCAACGGCGAAGACCTCACCGGCTGGAAAAACCCATACGAATGGGGCGAAGCCAAAGTCGTCGACGGCGTCATCGAACTCACCGCCAACCGCAAGTTCTTCCTCACCACCGAAAAACAGTTCAGCGACTTTGAACTCGAAGTCCAGATCATGCTCCCCGCAGAAGGCAAAGCCAACAGCGGCATCATGTACCGCTGCCACGTCGCAAAGAACAAAGTCTTCGGCTACCAAGCCGAGTGCGACCCCACCGACCGCGCCTGGTCCGGCGGACTCTACGACGAAGGCCGACGCGGCTGGCTCGCACCCACCAAGACCCCCGAAGGCCGAAAGATCAAGCTCGTCAAAGCACCCAAGGGCGAATGGATGAGCTACAAAATCAAGTGCGTCGGCGACCACCTACAAGTCTGGGTCAACGGCCAACAAACAACCGATTTCAAAGACAAAGAAGACGCCAAAGGCCACATCGGCCTGCAACACCACGGCGAAAAGGGTCAAACCTACCGCTTCCGCAACATCCGTATCAAGGAAATCAAATCCGACGCCAAAGACAACGCCGCGTCCGAGTCTTAAGATCGACAGCCCTTCGCGCGAATCGCGCGACACACTTTCAATCCCCAACAAAAAAGCCCGGCCACTCGCCGGGTTTTTTACTGCGCACAACAACACTGCGACGCTACTCAAAACACCTTCATCACACGCTTATCAAATGACCAGCCCCCAAACCCCCTCGCGCACAATCGGTGCGCCTACCCTCCACTGAAACTTGATCCCCCAAGCCCATGGCGTTGCAGCAGCAATGCCGTGTGATCGGCCAGCCCCTTCTCCTACAACCAGCCCCTTCGCTACCACTCAATGTCGGCGTCCCCCAACGCAAAACGCAACACCTTCAATTAAGCCTCAACCCACAACCCCGCGCGCACAAACAAGGCCTCAGTTCCAACGCACAACGCAGACAAGGTCGTGCAACAAAACGGCCCCATCATTTTCAGCACGCGGTGTGCAACGTCTTAAATAGTGGTACCTGACTTGCTCCATCTCGCCCTGTCAGGTGTGCCACCCGCTGACACTTCTTGCTCTGATGTAAAACCAAGATCACAAAGTGGGGCAGACAATCCTGTCAGACGTCGGCCGAAGGCCAAGCCACGGTGTCTGACAACTGAATCAAACTGAATCAGGGACTGTCCCTTTTTCTTGCCCCCCCCTTTTTCTTGACCCGGGCTTTCGCCCGAGCGATGTCTTAGGAGAAATCATTCAATTACGCCATCGACGAATCAGCAGTAGCCCGCCGATCCCAAGAAACACCAACGAGTTGGGCTCGGGCACCAGCGCAACCATTTCATTGCCTAGTGCCGTGCCGAGCGCGATCTGCCCATCGGCGTCGTAGTGGATGATTTCCGAAGAGATCGTCGAGAACTCGGCACCATCAGTCACGACCATCGCCGTGTTCGCGACGTTGTCGTTGACCCAGGCCTGGCCTGCCCGCACATCCAGCACGCCGCTGCTCAAGGAGCCGTACTGGTTGTCTGACAACTGGCTGAACACAAACGGCGCATCGACCCCTTCAAACAGGTCCGTCCGCA
>JBGCDC010000195.1:0-2958 GCA_045105055.1 Phycisphaeraceae bacterium
GACGACTTTGAGCGCACCCTCTACCTTGCACGCAACCGCGTCATCAACACCCTGCAATCGCCCGGCTGCATCGTCGAAGAAGGCAGCTTCTACATCTGCTCGCTCTCCTCGCGCACGATCGTCTACAAGGGCCAGCTCACCTCCGGCCAGGTCCCCGCGTTCTACAACGACCTCCGCGACCCCGACTACACCTCCCACCTCGCGATGGTCCACTCGCGATTCAGCACGAACACCTTCCCGAGTTGGGACCGTGCCCAGCCTTGCCGAATGATGAGCCACAACGGCGAAATCAACACAGTCAAAGGCAACAAGAACTGGGCCGCCGCACGCGAAGGCCTAATGAAGTCCGATGTGTTTGGCGACGAGCTTAAGGACCTGTTCCCGATTGTGAACCGCGAGGCATCCGACTCCGGCGCGTTCGACAACGTCTTAGAGATGCTTTACATGGCCGGCCGAACGCTGCCCGAGGTCATCATGATGATGATCCCCGAGGCGTGGGAGGGCCATGAGCAGATGAGCCTGACCAAGCGCGCGTTCTACCAGTACAACGCGAACCTCATGGAGCCATGGGACGGCCCGGCCAGCGTGTCATTCACCGATGGCAAAATCATCGGCGCGTGCCTAGACCGCAACGGTCTGCGTCCGTCGCGCTACTACGTCACCCACGACGACCGCGTCATCATGGCTAGCGAGGTCGGCGTCGTCGATATCGAGCCCGAGAACGTGAAGAGTAAAGGCCGGCTTGAGCCGGGCCGTATGTTCCTCGTTGACTTCGACGAGGGTCGGATTATTCCCGACGACGAGATCAAGAGCACGCTGATCAACGCGCGTCCGTACCGCGAGTGGTTGGCCGAGCATCAACTCAAGCTCGACGACCTACCCGGCGCAGCGCCGCAGCCTGAGGTCACACGTGACGACGAGCCGGTGCGCATGAACGAGGGCGGCATCGAGCCGGAATTACTCCGCAAGCTCATGTCGTTTGGTTACACCAGCGAGCACCTGCACATGTTGCTGCTGCCGATGGTGAAGAACGCGAAAGAGGCGCTCGGCTCGATGGGCAACGACCAGGCTTTGGCCGTGCTGTCCGACAAGCCGCGCCTGCTCTACGACTACTTCAAGCAGCTCTTCGCACAGGTGACCAACCCGCCGATCGATCCGATCCGCGAGGCCTGCATCATGGCGCTGGACACGTACCTCGGCCCGGAGGGTAACCAGCTCGGCGCGACACCCGCGCACTGCCAGCGCCTGCACCTGCGCTCACCCGTGCTCACGAACCCGCAGCTCGACGCGATCAAAAAGCTCAGCGACACCGCCTATCACGGCTGGTCCAGCGCCATCATCGATACGACCTACGAAGCTAGCGAGACCGACGACGCGGCCGCACTACAAGCGGCGCTCGACCGTATCTGCGACGAAGCGACTAAGGCCATCGAAGCCGGCACACCACTGATCGTTTTGTCCGATCGCGCTGCAGGCCATGACCGGATGCCGTTGCCCGCGCTGCTCGCCGTCGGCGCAGTGCACCACCACCTCATCCGTACCCGCTCGCGCACGAAGGTCGGCCTGGTCCTCGAAACCGCAGAAGCACGCGAAGTACACCACTTCTGCACGCTGCTCGGCTACGGCGTCGACGCGGTCAACCCGTACCTCGCCTACGAAGCGCTCCACGCGCTCCGCGACCAAGGCGTCGTCGACAAGAACAAGCACTGGACCAACGAACAACTCGTCAACAACTATCTCAAGGCCGTCGACTTTGGCATCAAGAAGGTCATGTCCAAGATGGGCATCTCCACCGTCGCTAGCTACCGCGGCGCGCAGATCTTCGAATGTCTCGGCCTGAACAGCAAAGTCATCGATCGCTGCTTCACCGGCACCGCGTCGCGCTTGCAAGGCGCGGGCTTCGAGATCATCGCTGAAGAGGTACGCCGCCGACACACCCTCGCGTTCCCTAAGCGCGACTCGCGATCGCCCGGCCAAGACAACCCAGAACTACCCAACCCCGGCGAATACCACTGGCGACCCGAGGGCGACGCCCACGCCTACAACCCGCAAGCCATCGCGTCCCTGCAGCACGCCGCCCGCAACAACGCCCGCGGTGCTTACGACCAGTTCGCTAAGCTCTGCAACGAAGACGCGGCATCACGCGCAACGCTGCGTGGGCTACTTAACCTCGTCAAGCTCGATGAGCCTAAGCAGATCCCGATCGATGAAGTCGAGCCCGCTGCCGACATCGTGAAGCGATTCCGCACCGGCGCGATGTCGCTCGGCGCACTCAGCCAAGAAGCGCACGAAACACTCGCGCTCGCGATGAACCGTATCGGCGGCTACTCCAACTCCGGCGAAGGCGGCGAAGACCCCACCCGCTTCAAGCTCGACCAATACGACGACGGCAGCACCAAGTCCAAACGCTCGGCCATCAAGCAAATCGCCTCCGGCCGGTTCGGCGTGACCAGCTACTACCTCGCCAACGCCGACATGCTGCAGATCAAAATCGCACAAGGCGCTAAGCCCGGCGAAGGCGGACAGCTCCCCGGCTTCAAGGTCAACGACTACATCGCGAAAATCCGATACTCCACCCCTGGCGTCGGCCTGATCTCCCCGCCGCCGCACCATGACATCTACTCGATCGAAGACCTGTCGCAACTTATCTTCGACCTTAAAAACGCGAACCCCTCTGCACGCGTCTACGTCAAACTCGTCGCCGAAGTCGGCGTCGGCACCGTCGCGGCCGGCGTCTCAAAAGCCAAGGCCGACCACATCCTCGTCTCCGGCTACGACGGCGGAACCGGCGCATCACCGCTGACCTCCATCAAGCACGCTGGCCTGCCCTGGGAACTCGGCGTCGCGGAAACGCACCAGACCCTCGTGCTCAACGACCTCCGCTCACGCATCCGACTCGAAACCGATGGCGGGATGCGCACCGGCCGAGACGTCGTCGTCGCCGCATGCCTCGGCGCA
>JBGCDC010000196.1:0-7914 GCA_045105055.1 Phycisphaeraceae bacterium
GGACACGTTGTGTCCATCGAGAGCCTGGCCAATATCATTATTGATTCTACCAATCACCCCACTGAAATCTGTCGCCTTGTCTGCTGATAGAGACAAGAGATACGGATCGATGACACAGGTCCAGTCATGCTCTTCGCAGTACTGCATAATGCCTTGGCACATGTCGAGGTGCCAAGGGTAGGGGTAGTGCATCTCGATCGCGATAGCGACTTTGATTGGCTTAGATTCAGGTGATTGATTGGCATCTTCTGACATTGACGAGTCTTCCAGAGATTGGCGAACGCAGTGCGAGTAGCCAGAGGGAGAATGATCTTAGTGGTACGTGGAGTTTACATCACATGTAAGAGATAGCGCAAGAGATCGTTTTGTTTCACATGATTTGTTGACAAAATAGTTCGTTCGCAATCAAGTGTGCATCGCGGGTCAAACCGGTTATCTTAAGAAGCTTGCCAGACTGGCGAAACATTTGATTTTCTGCTGAGAGTACGGACAATGCGTATCGCCCTAACCAAGACGTTTTGCTTTGAGTCTGCTCACTTTTTGCCCTGCTTTCCTGAGGGCCATAAGTGCCGACGTATGCACGGCCATTCGTTCAAAATCGATGTTGTTGTCGAAGGCGAGGTGGATGAGAGCAAGGGGTATTTGATCGACTTCGCTGAGGTAAAGGCCGCAACTAAGCCGATCGAAGAAGCGCTGGATCATCGCGTGTTGAACGAGATCGAGGGACTAGAGAATCCCACGGCCGAGATGCTAAGCAAGTGGGTTTGGGATCAACTCGCGCCATCGCTTGCCCTGCTTTCTTGTGTGCGTGTACACGAGACCTGCACGAGTTCTGCGGAGTACCGCGGCAAGTAAAAGCGACTAGTTCTCTGTCTTAAAGCCCATGCTTACGAGCTGTTCGATTAGCGCGTCCTCATCGATCCCTTCAGATATCTTCACCGGCTTCGCCAACACGCGGAGCAATCTGTTGGTGAGTACCGTCTCAAAGCTGTGCGCGACGCTCGTGTCAAACTGATCGATTTCATCGCGCAAGACTTCATGGGCAAGGTACAGCATCGGGATTGGCGATGCGATGGGCCCGCCCTGCTTGCGGGTTTGTTGTCGAAGCACGACGGAGAGAGCGATCGGCAAGGTTGCATCGATCACTTCACCACGGGCGAGATGGATACGCTCAAGCAGTGCGTCGAATTGATCCATCTCGCTGGCGAGTGGTGGGCTGGCTGCGGTGATGCGATCGCGGAGTTCTGCTGCGCGGTGTTTGAGAAAGTTGTAGCGAACAATCAGAGATCGCGTCGCGTCGTCTGTGTCGATCGGACGATCGTAAATCGGCTTGAGTTTGTCGGACAGCGAAATGAGCGCATCCGCCCCGAGTCGCCTCGGCTTGCCCTTGCGAGTTGGCGGTGACATTAAGACCTCGTCCGCATCTTCTCGTTCAAAGATTGATGAATACACCGAATCAATAACGATCGTCTCTATTCGTTTGGCTCGCGCCTCATGGATTGAGCGGTAGATCGTTGAACGCGTTTTACCGAAGCGCTGGCACAGCATGGAGACGGTGATGCCTCGGCGGTAAGCTCGGTCGATGATGCGCTTTTGTTGATCAGTGAGTGGACCTGTTCGATCTGCAAAAACGGGCTGCTCTGGGTTCGCTTTGTCGTGTTGCTGAAACAGCGTCCGCAAGGCCTCGATGCTTCGGCCGGTGCGTCTAGACAGGTGTATCAAGATCGCCTGAGGCGGAACATCACTCGTCTGCACGAGGCGGCGAGCGCGATTGATCATGTACGCTTTTTCAGCCGCTGTGAATCGTGAAAACGACGCAGCTTGTTCGACGCGGCCTGTATGGCTTTTTTCAAAGGCTACAAGAGCTGACGACTGAATCAACACCGCTAGCTTACCGCTCCGGACGCCCCACCGCCAACGTAGGCCGTTATCCCGCCAGCGTGCAATCGTCTTGGTACTCACGCCAATCGACTCCGCGAGCTGCTTCGTTGTCATCCCCGGGTCCGCATCATCATCGGGCATTTCTATAGACCGACTCAGCGCATCAATCAGCAGCCGAAGGTCTGGCTTGATCGCCTCGCCAACCAGCATCACGCTTTCACTAGGTGGGACGCGTCGCTCTGTCAGACGATAGACCACGAAATCGATGGGGTAATTTTTCTCTGGGGCCAACTCGTCGTGCAATTGCTCGGCATGTCCCACGACTTCCGCACGTTTCTCTGGCGGCGAATAGAGCAATTGCCTGGTGAGGTCAGACAACTCCCCGCTTCGATACGCTTGCTTGCGCGGCTGACTCACGGCTGATCCGTCCTGCTATACAGGCGTACTTGCCTAGCTTGATCGATCACGCCGATCTCGTTGGCAAGCTCACCAAATTTCGCGATCGCTTCTAGCTCCGGCCTGTCGACGGTATAGCGAAGCACGTCGATCAAATAGTGCTCGGCCAAGTCAGTCGGCCAGCCGTGTCGCTTGGCGTAGTGCTCGGCAATTAACATGCGCTGGGGCAGGTTCGCTTCGAGTCGTGCCGCGAGTTGAGCGGGCAGATCGCCGAGGTCGGTCTGCGCCCGCGTCATCCAGATCGCGAAGACAAAGGGTAGGCCGGTGAGGTCGTACCAGCCTTCGCCAAGGTCCATCTGATACGGGTACTGCACCGCTAATGGCGAGCCAGTGACGACCTTATCACCGATCAGCAGCATGGCTTGTGGCGAGACCTCGATTCGGCCCTCTGCGGTCTGCTCACGCGCGTTGTATGCGACGATTTTGGGTCGTGTTTCAAACAGCTTGGCCAGCAGCACGCGTACAAGCGCAACGCTCGTGTGGCTATCGGTATCGGCGTGGAGCGTCGTGATCTCATTGATCGGCACTTGGCTATAGAGACGTACCGTCAGGGTCGGCCCCTTACAGCCGATCGCGCCGACAGGGACCAACGCGAGTTCCTGTGTAGAAGCGAAAAAATCAATCACCGGACAAAGCGCGATATCGACATCACCTGACTCGAGGTCGGCCAACAAACGTGCGGGAACATCCGTACGCACTTGAACCCCCGGCTCATCATCGAGCCCAGCGATCAAAGGCTTCGCATTGAGATAGCTCACGCAGCCCACGCGATGCGTCACGGTTGGCGGCTCAGCCTCGTTGGCTTTGCGTTGGTCAGAGTCGGCTCGGTCCATGTCATGATTATAGGTGCCCGCCCCAGCTTCATCGGCGTTTGACCACGTGTGTCACGCAGAGGATCATGGGGCCTATGAGCTTAGAGATGAATGCTGAACTGTCCACCGCCCAGGTGCTGATCGTGGATGACGAGCCGGACCACGCCGAGGTCATGGCCGAGGCCTTGCGCCGACTCGGTCACGTATGTACATCCGTTCATGACCTGCCCGGAGCACTGGACGAACTTAAGCACGGTCAATTCGATCTCATCGTCACCGATCTCAAGATGCAAGGCGAGACCGATGGGATGGACGTTCTCGCCGCGGCGCGTCAATCCCAACACGCCGCCGAGACCATCATGGTCACTGCGCACGGCGATATCCCCACCGCTAAACAGGCGATCAAGGGCGGGGCCTACGAGTTCATCGAAAAGCCGATTGATCTTGATGTGCTCCGTACGCTTTGCACCCGCGCATTGGAGACGGTGTTCCTGCGGGCCCAGAACACCGAGCTGCGCAGCCGAGTAGATGAGCAGTTCGGCTTCGAGGGCATCATCGGCCAGTCTCCTGCGATGCGTGAAGTGATCGCCAAACTCAAGCAGGTCGCCGCCGCCAACATCCCCGTTCTCATTACCGGCGAGTCCGGCACCGGTAAAGAACTCTTCGCACAAGCGATCCATAACAACTCGCCGCGCGCTAAGAAACGATTCGTACCACTGAACTGCGCTGGCCTAACGGAGAACCTCCTAGAGGACGAACTGTTCGGCCACGTCCGCGGGGCATTTACCGACGCGGCAAAAGACCGCGAAGGCCGATTCGAATACGCTAACGGCGGGACGCTCTTCCTCGACGAGATCGGCGATATGCCACTGACCATGCAGCCCAAGCTGCTCCGCGTCCTAGAGTCCGGCGAGGTCATCCGTGTCGGCGCCAACGAGTCCAAACACGTCGATGTCCGTCTCGTTAGCGCGACCAATCACGACCTCGAAAACCTCACAAAAGAAGGTAAATTCCGCAGCGACTTGTATTTCCGTATCCGTGGCATGGAGATCCGCCTGCCTGCGTTGAGAGAACGTCGCGACGACATCCCCCTACTCGTTCAGCACTACGTCATGCAGTACGCGGAGCAAATGAATAAGCCTGGCCTAACCGTCGCAGAAGACGCGATGACCGCACTGATGCAATACGCTTGGCCTGGCAACGTACGGCAACTGATCAACGCGGTGCAGAACGCCGTCATCGTCTGCGACACCGAAAAGATCGAGCCCCGCCATCTCCCGCAAGAAATCGGCGTGGGCGAAGGCAGCGACCCCGGTAACGTCGACACGGCCGGGCTATCACTCGACCAACTCGAAAAACAAGCCATCCGCAACGCCCTACAAATCCACGCAGGCAACCGCGAAAAAGCCGCGAAGATGCTCGGCATCGGCGAACGTACGCTGTATCGCAAATTAAATGAGTACGGCTTGAAGTAAGCGTAGCTTGATTTTTACCGCAGAGACTGCAAAGAAACGCAGAGATAAGCCAATGGACAAGCAAAGTAATTCCAACTCTGCGCCCTCCGCGAACTCTGCGGTGGTCCCCCGAATTGGACATGGGTTTGATCTACACAGGCTTGAACTCGGTCATGACCTTCTCGTTGGCGGGGTTCAACTCGACCACGATCGCGGATGCGTTGCGCATTCGGATGGGGATGTGCTGTACCACGCGGTGACGGATGCGGTGCTTGGAGCACTTGGGCTGGATGATATTGGCCAGCTGTTTCCGGACAACGACCCCGCGTGGAAAGATGCGGATTCGGCGGTCTTTCTGCTTGAGGCCAAGGCCCGGATGTCAGCGGCGGGTTATGCGATTGGGAATCTGGATTGCACGGTCATTTTGCAACGGCCTAAGCTTGGGCCGCATAAGGATGCGGTCAAGGCGAACTTAGCGGAACTGCTCGGGTGCGATCTGTCGCAAGTGAATCTCAAGGCGAAGACGCATGAAGAGGTTGATGCGCTGGGCGAGAATCGCGCGATCGCATGTCATGTGGTGGTGCTGTTGGTTGCGGCGGATTAATCAACTTCACATGTGGGGCAGACATTCCTGTCTGCCTTTGGCCGCAGGCTTAAATAGATTTCCGGCTTCGCCGTAAGGCAGACAGGAATGTCTACCCCACTTTTAATTCGCGATTATCACGATCTACATCTTCGCCGTTTCGTCGGGCACTCGGCCGAAGGCGATTTTGTCTTGCATGTCTTGCTTGGCGATGTCGTGCATGCCGCCGAGGTAGACGCTGTGGTTGCCGAACTTCTGGTTGACGCGATCGATGACTTGCCCCAGCCCGCGTCGGTGATCGACGTTGTCGAACAGGCGTCCCGTGGCGGAGTCGTAGGGCTCGAGTTGGCCGACGCCGATGGAGACCTTGATCGGCTTGCCGGTGGTGTGCTTGCGTTTCCAGAGGCGTTCGAAGTGTTCGATGACGGTGACGGTGTCTTGGCAGGCGGGCAGATCGATGGCGTCGCTCCAGCGTCGGTCGTCTTCGTATTTCAGGCTGGCCCAGAGGGTGTGAGCGACATAGCCGTGGCAGCGGAGGCGGGCAGCGGCTTTGTGTAGCAAGCGCGTCATGACGCTATGTGCGCCGCGCTCGGTGCGCAGCTCGGGCGCGAGCACGTTGGCATGCGTAAACATCCTGCGTACTTCTGCGGGTAGTGCGGGCTCTTGGCCGTGCAGCGCCATCCAGTAGCGTCGGCCCTCGATCGATCCCCATGCCTCTTGCGCCTGCTGTGCCGACATGTTCCAGAGCTCGCGGATGGTGCAGACACCCTTGCGGTGCAGTCGGCTGCGGATACCCACGCTGATCCCCGGCAGGTCGGTCAGTTGTAGCTGTTCGATCTTGTTCGGCAGCGATTCAAGAGGCAAGGCTTCGAGCCCGTTGGGCTTGCCTAGCTCACAGGCGACCTTCGCGAGCAGGCGCGTCGGTGCTAAGCCAACGCTACACGTCAGACATTCGCCGACCGCCCTAGTTACTGCGGCCTTGACGCGTCGACCGATCTGAGCCGCCGCATCGGGCTGGCGTTCTTGCCCCAAGAGCTTGACCGCCATCTCGTCGATCGACCAGACCTTATCGATCGGCACGACGGTATCGACCGCCGCGAGGATCTGCTTGTGAACTTTCACGTAGTAGTCGGGGCGAGCGGCGACGAATTGGATCTCCGGGCAGATTCGGCGGGCGTCGTACACGCGGGTGCCGGTCTTGACGCCGCGCCGCTTGGCGTGGTAACTGGCGGCGATGCAGCACGAGCCTTCGCTCATGACCGGGAGGATACCCACGGGCTTACCGCGCAGCTCGGGCCTGGCCTGCTGCTCGGCAGAGGCGAAGTAATTGTCCATATCCAAGAAGAGCCAATCTAACATCATGCGGGCCTCCGAGCCCTATCATTATCCTAACTTATGTCCAGGGAGCAAGCCCGCTCGTTTTGGTGGAAAATACGTGGATGCTCGATTTTTGCGACCAGCCCTACCGCGACTACCCGCCCAAAGACATCGCGCTTTGGCGGTGGGTTTTGGGTTGGTACAACCAGAAGCGTTTCTTGCCCAAGGCGAAGCGGATCACCAAGCTCGCTGTGCACGGGACAGAGACGCTGGCCCAGACGGTTCGGCCGGGCGATCGGCTGGTGCTGATGCCGAATCACCCGACGCATGCTGACGCGGCGATCATGCTCGAGGCCTGCCGACGGGCTGGGCTAACGACGCAGATGATGGCGGCCTATGACGTGTTCCTGCGCTCGCGTGCCGATGCCTTCGTCATGCAGAGGCTCGGCGCGTTCTCCGTCGATCGCGAAGGCTCGGACCCCCGCGCGATGAAAACCGCGCTCGGCGTATTGGATAAGGGTAAGCACGCGCTCGTCGTGTTCCCCGAGGGCAATGTCTACCTAGAGAACGATCGCGTCACGCCGTTTAGCGAAGGCGCCGCGTTCATCGCGCTGCGTGCGGCGCATCAACTCAAGGAGCAAGGCCACCGCGTGCTGGCGGTGCCGGTGTCGATCAAGGCCACACACCAGCAAGACTGCAAGCCACTGGTCATCGATCGCTTAAACGCGCTGGCTAAAGCGGTAGACGTTGTATTGCCTGCCGGGGTAACGCCGATCCAGGCGATGCGTTTGATCGGCGTCGCGCTGCTGCACCGCAACTTGAAACTGCGCGGGCTGGACACGCCGGAGGCGGACGACTTCCACTCGCTGATTAGTCACGCGGGCGGCGTCGTGATGGACAAGCTCGAAACCAAACTCGACATCACGCCCAAGCCCGACAGCACGCTGATCGATCGCGTCCGTAAGGCAAGGCAAGTCATCCACGAGGTGCGAACTGATACAGAGCGCGTCGCCGACCATGCCGCCGCCGCGACGTGGGCAGACGAAGCGATGCTCGCGCTGAGGTTGGCGAGCTACTCGGATAGCTACGCCGCATCGAACCCGACCCTGGATCGGGTCGAGGAGACGAGCGAAAAGCTGGCTGAGGACATCCATCGCGAGATGATGCCGCCGGAGTTAGATCGCGCGGCTTATGTACGGTTCAACGAGCCGATCCCGCTGTGCGAATATGTGACGGAGAAACGCGCGGGCCGTAAGCAGGTCCGTGCATTGACTGCGCAGTGCGAGGCATCGGTTCAGCGCGGGGTGGATTTGCTAAACGAATCAAATCCACACCCGGGCGGAACGCGATGGGATGGGCCGATGTTGCACTGAGCTACGCGGGTACTCACGTATCTATCAATTACTTGGTT
>JBGCDC010000197.1:0-8228 GCA_045105055.1 Phycisphaeraceae bacterium
GGCACCCCACTCACAACGCGCACACACAAACCACTAGCCCCCATCGCAAGATGCGGGTTTCTTTTACATCGCTTCAGCTCCCGCCTAGCGACGAGAGCGGTTACAAAACATCGAGCAGCAACGAAATACATCGACGCTCATAGAAGCCCCAATCCACAACCCCGCGCGCACAATGCGTAACGACCTCAACCCCACCCAACGCCCGCAAAGCAATACGCCTTCGCATCCCAAACCACCACCCCCTCTTTCATGCACGCCCTGCACACACAAAGAAGCCCACGGATTCAATCCGTGGGCTTCAAATCATCTCAACCCAATCACCTCGGCAGCGGCGGCCGATCACCATCAATCTCGAACACACGAACGACCCTATTTAGCAACACAGCCCGCCACGCGACGGATGCCCGCAGTGAATGTCCTGCGTGTCTCATCCATATTCCGCCCCGGGTCCGCCTTCGTCGGCACCTCGATCTGCCGACGATGCCAATACGTCCGCTCCAAGATCAACGCCAACTCACCCTGATCCAGCCAAACCCCGTGGGCCTCGCACACATCCATCGTGACATCGAACTGCCGCAGCAACGCCATCGTCTCCCCGCACACCGGGCACGCCTTGGGCTCATCCGTCTCAGCCCGTTCATGATGCGTTGCACTCGCCGCAAGTTCGCCGAGCGCTAGGGCTAATTCATCAGCATGTTGATCACTCATCACTTGTACGCTTTCATCAGAGAGGTGTCGCTCGACTATCACTAACGAGCATAACAATAGAAAGAAACCCACGGATTCAATCCGTGGGCTTACGATCTCATCAGGGCACGACGCGTGAGCGAGTGTCATCAGTGGCAAGTCATTCGTGGCACGCGCTGACGCTTCGTGCTCTGACAATCCATCACCGCCTCGGCGGCGGCGGCCGATCGCCATCGCGTGGTGGTCGGCGATCGCCGCCACCATTTCGGCCGCCACGCTTTCGCTCAAAGCTCTCGTCCGGCGTCCCGCGAAACGCACGTGGGATCATCGGGAAGCCTTCCGTCAGCACGTAGTAGTAGGTCCCCGCAGGGTGCTCCGGCGTCACGCCCGTTCGGCCGTTGCATTCATCCAGATCACCCAAGCCCGCGACATATTCGAAGTCTTGGTTGTACGTGCCGTCGTACTTGCCGTCGGGCGCGTCGTCGCCGCCGGGGCGGGTGCCTTCCTTCAAGCGGAAGCTCGGCTTCATCTTGCGCAGCTTGCTTGCCGCATCGTCGGCGTCTTCGTGTGCGTACTCGCTATAAACCGGAAAGCCATCGGCCGCGTAGCCGACCAGCACCATCGCTGGCCTGCCGCGTTCTTTTTCTAATCGCGTAACCAGACCCTTCGGGATCCCGTGGTAGTGGTACGACCCGCTAGGCTGGACATGCGCGTTACTCGAATCGATGCCGAGGTTGATCTTGCCCGACAGCGCATCGTAATTCCACAAGTCATCTTTGCCGTGCGCCCCGCGGATCTGCGTGCGACCGCTCTTCGACCAGATCTCAGCCGTCCCCGGATCGAACGGCACACCATTGAGCGCCACGCCAAACGGCTGGCCATAAACACTCGTCGTCTCATCAGCCGCTTGCGGCTTAGCAGGCACCCGATACTGATGCGTCTGTTCAGCCACCGCATTGGGATTGCCCCGCGTCGGAAACCGCCCCATCTCATGGACGGGTATCCCGTTGGACGTGATATGCCGTGCGTCGCCCTTCACCTCGATCGTCACCGAATTCTGCATCTTCGCAAACGCTGTCACGTAAAACATCTCCGCATCCCCGATCGGCTCCGCCTCATGCCCCGGGTGAGCAAACAGAGATGGGCAAGCCAAACAGGCCACGATTAAACAAACAGGTCTACGCATCGGGTGTGCCTTTCAAAGCGTCGTCTTCGGTATGTTGGTGATAACGCACGACCTCGCCGTGGCATTGCATGGAATAGCATGAATAAGTGGGGCAGACATTCCTGTCTGCCGTTTGGTCGTAGACCAAAATAAATTTCAGTTTGGCCCGTTGAGCCAATGGCAGACAGGAATGTCTGCCCCACCTTGCAATTCCGGCTCAACCACATCCTTCATCCGCCACGTATTTTAATCCCCCTTCTCCAACGCCTGCATCCGCTTGGTCGCGTCGGTCAACGCGCTCATTCCCGCGAGGTGCGCATCAACCGAAGACATCGCCATCTCGCCGTCGGCTGTGGGCTTAACCAACATCGTAGTCACTACGAATTCCGACAAGAAGTCCGGGGCCTCCGCATAAGGCCCATCAAACAACGAGTCGTAAATCTCAATCGTGTCAGCCTCTAATGTGCGCGTCGCGACGACCCAGTGCAGGTTGCCATTTTCGCGTCGCTTAATCAATAGCACCGCGGGGTGGCCTTCATCAAGATGCTTCACGAGCCCGGCCCAGCCGACCTCGCCATAGTTATCGAGTGTGTACACATCGAAGAAATCCTGCGCGAGGACCATGTACATATCCGGGTGCAGCGTGCCAGTGGAGTCGGGCACGTAGAACACCGCCTTGACATCGACCCCCATGCGTCGGCGGAGCCGTTCCTCATCCGCACCCAAACCATACGCTCGATACACCGTGCTGATCGCATGAAGCCCGCAGGTAAAACCCTCGGTCTGTTCTTCAAGAACAAACGCGTCAGGCGTATCGCTCGGCCGTTGCTCGGTATGCGAAATCAGCCAGGTCCGCGTCACAATAATCACCGGCGTGATCATCAACGCAAGGAAGATCAGCTTGCAAAGAAAAAGCTTATGCGTCAGCGCCCAACGAAAAATCAAACTCGGAATGCGTTTGATCTTTTTCATTGAAGACACTGGAGAAGACTCGGCGGGGGGACTTAAGTCCCCCACCGAACCACTATTTGCACTATCTCACGTCGTTAACGCCTCTGCCTTTTTCACCGCGTAGTCTTGCAACGCGTGGACATCCCAGCCGCCTTGGCTGATCGCACGCATCGCGTGGGCGGCGGCGACGCCGCCTGTGGCGGTGGTAATCATCGGAACGCCGAAGCGCACCGCCGTCGCGCGGAGCTTGCCTTCATCGGTGCCCGCACCCTTGCGCGTGGGGGTGTTGATGATCATCGCGATCTCGTTGTTCTTGATCAGGTCGATCGCGTTAGGCCGACCCTCTTTGATTTTGTTCAGCCGGGTGGACGCGATACCGTGCGCCTTGAGGTGCTTGTGCGTTCCGCCGGTGGCGAGCAGCTCGTAGCCAAGCTCGGTCAGTTCGCTAGCGATACCCACGGCATGGTCCTTGTCGCTCTTGCGGAAGCTGATGAAAATTTTCCCTTCGGTCGGCAGCGCTTGACCCGCACCCATTTGCGCTTTGGCGAAGGCGATGCCGAAGTCTTTATCCGCGCCCATGACTTCGCCGGTGGACCGCATCTCCGGGCCGAGCACCACGTCGACGCCGGGGAACTTGCTGAAGGGGAAGACCGATTCTTTGACGGAGGTGTGGATGGGCACGACCTCTTCGGTGACGCCGAGCTCGCTGAGTTGTTTGCCGGCCATGACTTTCGCTGCGAGCTTGGCCCACTGCACGCCGGTCGCCTTACCAACGAAAGGCACGGTGCGCGACGCACGCGGGTTGACCTCGATGACATAGATCTCGTGGCCGTGCCCCTCGTGGTCCTGCTTGATCGCCCACTGCACGTTCATCAAACCGCGGACCTGCAGCGCCTTCGCCATCGCGCGCGACTTCTCTTTAAGTTCTTTCACGACATCCGCGGGCAGCGAGTAAGGCGGGATCGAACAGGCCGAGTCACCCGAGTGGATCCCCGCCTCTTCGATGTGCTCCAGCACACCACAAACAACCGCATGTTGGTCGTCGGATGGCTCGCCGCCGGGGGTGACCGGGCCGTAGTCAGCGATCACATCGATGTCGCATTCCGTTGCCTCAGCAAGGAATTTATCGATCAGGATCGGCTGACCCTCGACATCGGACGCACCGATCGCGATGGCCATGTAGTGGCGGAGTTGGTCGTCGTCGTAGACGGTCTCCATCGCGCGTCCGCCGAGCACGAACGACGGGCGAACGAGGACGGGGTAGCTGATTTCATTGGCGATCGCCAACGCCTGATCGATATCGAACGCGATGCCGTTGGCGGGCTGGCGGACATCAAGCTCATCGCAGAGCGCTTTGAACTTATCGCGGTCTTCGGTGAGGTCGATCGAATCGACGCTGGTGCCGATGATGGGCACACCCGCGGCACGCAAGCCGTTGGCGAGGTTGAGCGGGGTCTGTCCGCCGAACTGCACGATGACGCCGTGGACATGGCCGCCCGCTTCGCTGAAGGGCTTGCCATTCAGTCGCTCGCAGAGGTTGAGCACATCTTCCATCGTCAAAGGCTCGAAGAACAACAGGTCGCTCGTGTCGTAGTCGGTCGAGACGGTCTCGGGGTTCGAGTTGACCATCACCGCCTCGAAGCCAAGCTCCTTCGAGGCGAACGCGGCCTGCACACAGCAGTAGTCGAACTCGATGCCTTGGCCGATGCGGTTGGGCCCGCCGCCGAGGATGATGATTTTCTTGGTGTCGGTGACGCGGATCTCGTCATCGAGGATCTCCTTGCCGTTCATCGTGTACGGCGTCTCGTAGGTCGAGTAGTAGTAAGGCGTCGCCGCCTCGAACTCTGCGGCACACGTGTCGACCAGCTTGTAGACAGGCTCGATGCCGAGCCGCTTGCGGTGGTTGCGCACGGCCATGATGTTCGTCGTGGTGATCGCGCCGAGGAACAGATTCGCGAGCTGCGGGTCGGAGTAGCCGTACTGCTTGGCTTGGAAGAGCAGGTCGCGCGGGCAATCTTCGAGCGAGCCGACCGCTTCGAGCTTCGCCTCGAAGTCCACGAGCTGCTTAAGCTGATCGAGGTACCACGGGTCGATCTTTGTTGCCTCGAAGACCTCATCGATCGACCAACCCATCTTGAACGCGTAACGCACGTAATACATCCGGCCCTGGCTGGGCACGCGGAGCTTCCGCTCCAAACGATCCTCATCGATCGGCCACTGCACCCGCGAACCGTCCGCCAACTCGACGTTGCGGATGTTCTGCAGGTACTTGTCGTTCTGGTCCAGCCCCAAGCCAAACCGCTTGACCTCCATCGAACGGATGCCTTTTTGCAGCGACTCCTTAAACGTTCGGCCGATCGACATCGCCTCGCCCACCGACTTCATCTGCGTCGTCAGCGTCTCGTCCGCCTCGGGAAATTTCTCGAACGTCCAGCGCGGCAGCTTCGTCACCACGTAATCGATCGAAGGCTCAAAGCACGCGACCGTCTTGCCCGTGATGTCGTTGGGCAACTCATCAAGCGTGTACCCCACCGCCAACTTCGCCGCGATCTTTGCAATCGGGAATCCCGTTGCTTTCGAGGCCAATGCGGACGATCGCGAGACACGCGGGTTCATCTCGACGACGACCATCCCACCGTCTTCGGGGTTGATCGCGAACTGGCAGTTGGACCCGCCGGTCTCGACGCCGATCGCACGGAGGATCGCCAACGACGCGTCGCGCATCCGTTGGTATTCCTTGTCGCTGAGCGTCTGCGCGGGGGCGACGGTGATCGAGTCGCCGGTGTGGACGCCCATGGGGTCGAAGTTTTCGATCGCGCAGATGATGACCGCGTTGTCGTTCTTATCGCGCATCACCTCCATCTCGTACTCTTTCCAGCCGAGCAGGGATTTATCGATGAGCACCTGATCGGTCATCGACGCGTCGATGCCGCGCTTGGCGATGTCCTCGAACTCTTCCATGTTGTACGCAATGCCGCCGCCCGTCCCGCCAAGCGTAAACGCCGGCCGAATAATCGCGGGTAGGCCGAGCTCCGCAACGATCAAGCGGGCCTCGTCCATGTTCGTCGCGGTCTTACTCATCGGGCTCTTTAAGCCGATCGACTCCATGCAGACCTTAAACTGTTCGCGGTCTTCCGCTTTGTAGATCGCGTCGCGTGTCGCGCCGATCATCTCGACGTTGTGCTTGGCAAGGATGCCGTCTTCTTCGAGCTTGCAGGCACAGTTGAGCGCGGTCTGCCCGCCGAGCGTGGGCAGGAGCGCATCGATGTGGAATGGGCCGTTTTTCTCTTTCGCGATGATCTTGTCGACGGCCTCGGGCGTGATGGGCTCGATGTAGGTCCGATCGGAAAATTCCGGGTCGGTCATGATCGTCGCGGGGTTCGAGTTGACGAGGACCACGTTGTAGCCCTCTTCTTTCAGGGCCTTGCAGGCCTGGGTGCCGGAGTAGTCAAACTCGCAGCCCTGGCCGATGACGATCGGGCCTGCGCCGATGATGAGGATGGTCTTGATGTCGGTGCGTTTTGGCATCGTGGATTCGCAGTGAGGCGTTTGGGTGTCGGTCGGGGCAGTAAGGCTGGACGGCGCAGGGGTCGCGCGGGGTAAAAAGCCCAAAATTTTTGCGAGTGTAGCCGAGCCGGGGCCCCGGGCCAAATGGCGGGGGATAAGATGCCGGTCAGATGTTTAAATGCAAGCAATGCGGACAAGGATTCAGCGCGAACCCGCCCAAGCAGTGCCCAGCCTGCGGCGCGGCGAATCGTCAGCCCGACGATGAGAATAGCTGGAAGATCCTCGGCCTAATCGCTTTCGGTGGACTCACGGAGATCGTCATCTTCGCAATCGTGGTCGGGATCGTCGTCGCCCTGGCACTGAAATTTTTATAGCTCCACCGCCCGCGTGGTGACGCGGCGGCTACTTCGAACCAGGAAGCTTGCTACGCAACGACCTCAGCCGCCGTGCCACGCCCGGGCGGACGAACTGCGACAAACCAACGCCAAAACAACCGCTTTACCCTAGCCCGTTATGCCGAAGCAGCGCCGCGGTCTCGGGCTCGCGACCTCGGAAAGCCTTAAAAACTTCCATCGGGTGCTCGCCGCCGCCGCGCTTGAGGAACGTGTCGCGGAAGCGTTCGCCCAGCTCAGCGACCTTTGCGTCGTCGGCCAGGCCCGCTTCTTCAAACGCACCAAAGCAGTCGGCACTCAAGACCTCGGACCACTTGTAGCTGTAATAACCCGCCGAGTATCCGCCAGCAAAAATATGCCCGAAGCTGCACAAAAAGTTGTCCTGATCCAAAGGCGGCAGCGGCGTGTAGCCCTTCGCCACCTCGCGGTACGCATCAATGTACGACTGCTCCCCGTCCGGATCGAACGTCGTGTGCAGCGTCATGTCCGTCACACCCAAGCAGAGCTGACGCATCAGGGCCGAGCCCGCGCGGTACGTCCTCGCCTTGATCAACTTGTCGAACAAGTCATCCGGCAACGCCTCGCCCGTCTCCACATGCTCGGTCATCCCCGTCAGTGTCGGCTTGTCGTAGCACCAGTTCTCCATGAACTGGCTACAAATCTCGACCGCGTCCCACTCGATCCCGCTCAGGCCCGCGGCGTCGGCGTAGTCGATCTCGGTCAGCATCCCCTGCAACGCATGGCCGAACTCGTGGAACAACGTGATCACCTCGTCGAAACTCATCAGCGATGGCTTGCCATCCGCAGGGTTCGTGCCGTTGCAGATCACGTGGTACACGGGGTTGATGACTTGGCTATCCACGACGCGTCGGCTTAGACATCCATTGACCCACGCCCCGCCACGCTTATCCGCGGGTCGGCTGTACGGGTCGAAGTAGAACGACGCGATGTGCTTGCCCTGTTCGTTGACGACGTTATAAAACGAAACATCATCGTGCCACCGCGGCGCCGAGGCGTCGTCGCGCTCAAACGTCACGCTGAACAGCTTCTTGCAGATCCCAAACAGCCCGTCCATCACGCGCGGCAGCGGGAAGTAAGGCCGAAGCTCTTCATCCGTGTACGCAAACTTCTGCTCGCGCATCCGCTCGGCCCAGAACGCGAAGTCCCAGTGCATCAAGTCGTCCGTCTCGCCCTGCCCTTTCGCAAACGCACGCAGCGCTTCGAGGTCTTGAAGCATCCCCGGGCGTGATGCCTTGGTCAGTTCGTCGAACATCTGCTGCACACGCTCGACGGTGCCCGCCATCTTCGTCGCCAGGCTGATCTCCGCGTGCATGTCGTAGCCCAAGAGCGCCGCTTTTTCCTTGCGCAGCTTAAGGATCTCGACGATCAGTGGGCCGTTGTCGAGCTCACCTTCGGTCGCCCGACTGATGAATGCGCGGTACACCTGCTCGCGGTGCGAACGGTTGGTGCTGTGCTGCATAAACGCCACAAAGCAAGGCCCATCCAGCGTGATCCGCCATGGGCCC
>JBGCDC010000198.1:0-2800 GCA_045105055.1 Phycisphaeraceae bacterium
ATGCGTGAGTTGAACCAGCAGGTGTATCGGCTTCGCCCCATGCTGCTTAAGGACTAGCTTACCGCATATCAATTCAACAATCGATCAACGAGTCGATTCTGCCAAAGCGTCATATGCGTCGTCTAATGCGTCGCGATAGGACCATGCCTTATCGTCGTCGCTATGGGACTGGCTGTTGAGCGTGAGGTTGATGTCGAGCATTCGGGCGGTGTATTCGCCGATGGCGCTACGATGTTCTTTTGCAAGTGATTTCAACGCGGTTTCGTAGATGCTTGCACACTGCTTGATGTGGCCTTGGTTGTATGCGGGGACGCCTTGGCTGATCGCGGTTTTGATCAGTCGCATCGCTCGGCCCTCTGCGGTGTCTTGCATGGACTTCGGCAGGAGCACACGGTCGATCGCATGGACGATACCGTTGCTGGCTCGGATGTCTGCTTGCAAGATGGTCGCCCCGCCGATTGTCGCGCCGCCTTTGGATTCGATAATTAGGACTTCGCCTGCGGGGGTTGTGACTTGTTGCGTGAGCGTGACCTCGCCTTCCACGACGTGGTTAAGTAATAGCTCGACGAGTTGCTGACGGTTTTCATCTTTGAGTAAGGCCGCAACCGTGCCCTTGGGCAGCGCGGCGAAGGCGTCGTCCGTCGGTGCGAAGACGGTCAGGTTTGCGTCGGCCTTGCTAAGTGCGTCGGCCAGCCCCGCGGCTTGGACTGCGGCGATGAGTGTTTTGAAATTACCTGCGCTCTGCGCGATGCCGACGATGCTACTGTCGTCGACGGGTGCGGCGGTTTTACTGGCAGTGATCGATGCGATTTCGAGCTTGAATGGTCCCGGTTTTTTATCGGAGAGCGTGAAGCCCATGCTGATGACTTCGCTGGGTGTGAGATCGGCTCGCTCAATGTCTCGGCCAAAGCGGGTGTACTTGAATTCGTCGAGGTTGATGCTGACGTCGATCCACTTGTCCTTCTTGGTCATGATGGGTTTGCGGTGCGACGCGGCCATGCCTCGGTTCTCATCGCGGAGGGCGAGGTAGTACATTCGGCCGTCGCCTCGGAGGCGGACGTTCAGGGTGTTGTTGCCCTCGAGCATGTCGGCGACATCGCGGGTGCGGATCGAGGCGAACCCGCCGTTGTTTTTCATGGAGAGGTCGCCGGTGAAGACGAGGTGCCCTTCATCGCTCAACGCGACGCGTCCTTTGGAGACGCCGCCCATGACGGTGTCGTTCACGGCGTACCAGTTCTTAAACGTCTCTCGTTCATCGCCAAACCTGCTGATATCCGTCTCAGCAAAGACGGTCAGCGGCATCAAAAAAAGTGCCGCAGCAAAGGCACAGGGGGCAAGACGGAACAGGAAAGGAAGCTTGGACATGGTGTTTCTCAGGGGTTGCGTTACAGGGATTGCTTAGCTATTCGATCACCACTGCAAGATGGATTCACCCCATCGGCCAAAATCAAAGATTCTTTGCACAAGACCCCGGTACACATTCGATGAATAGCGGTGGCTTCACCCAAACGACAGCCCTTTTTAGAAGACTAAAACACCCTGAGCCATCCGCGTGCAAGCACCCGAGCCACAACCTTTCAACCAAGCATCGCGGAGCCTATGCCTAAGCGAGCGATTGCTCGGCGGATTGCTGAGGCTGCTGCCCGTTCGCCACGGTAGGCACCTGCTGCTTAGCCATCTCGATCGGTCCATCCGATTGGGCGGCAAGGGCTGGGCCGATGTGCCGTTTCCGAATGGTTCAATCGTGATCGATTCCGGCGATCTGGTCGGGCGACACTTTGCGCTGCTGCGCGACTTTGATCCGCATGTTTGCGATGTGCTCGCTGCGACGGCGGCTGGCGGCGATACGCCGTCGGTGCTGTGGGACATCGGTGCGAACCAAGGCACGTGTAGCTATCAGATGATTCGACGGGTGCCGGGCATTCGTGTGGTCGCGATTGAGCCGCAGGCCGAATTGTTTGCGCTGCTCAATCACAATCTGAACAGTCTCGCACCGGGGCGATACGAGACCTTCCACGTCGGTATCGGCTCGCAGAACGATCAGCTCACCCTCACCATCGAGGATGGCAACCGTGGCCACGCGAGCTTGTACGAGACCGATGTGAACACGAGCAGCACGAGCGAAACGGTCTCGATTGTTACACCTGGTGATGTGCTGGAGCGTTCGACGATGGGCCCGCCAGACCTGATCAAGATCGATGTCGAGGGGTACGAGTCGGTTGTGATCGAGGCGTTGGGCAAGCAGCTCGCGATGTGGTCGACACGAGCGATCGTGTTCGAATCGCACTTAGAGACTCGGCCGAAGTTCGTCGCGATGATCGACACGCTGACCTCGGCGGGCTACGACATCTATCGCATCACCAAGACGATCAACCGGACCCTGCTCTACCCGCTGGCGACAAGTTCGCAGCCCGCGACGGACTTTGTTGCGCTGCGCCAAGGCGCCGGTCGCAGCGGAGCATTAAAGCGGATGATGCGGAGCTAGCTCAGACCAGCAGCGCACTTTTTTGCATGCGCCTCGCCACACCGCCCATCACGCTCGGCTGAGCACGATGCGGTAGCGGGGTTTGCCGTCGCGCAGGTGATCGAGCGCGTCGTTGACATCTTCCATCTTGAACATCTCGATCATCGGCTTGATGTCGTGGAGCTTGCAGAAGTGGAGCATGTCCTTGATGGTGCCCGGGCTGCCGGTGGGCGAGGCGGAAATGCTTCGCTGAGCCATGATGAGCGGGAAGATCGTGGCCTCGATTTTTTCTGCGGCGCCGACGAGGTGGAGCACGCCCTTGGGTGCGAGGGTGTT